>JALRKV010000033.1 GCA_023254735.1 Pseudomonadales bacterium
GATGGTCGCTAAAACAGTCAGCATAGCGGGTCTGCAGGTTTCGAATGAGAAGCCTTTCACGCTTTTTGCCGGAATGAACGTTCTTGAGTCGAGAGACCTTGCATTTAGGGTTGCTGAAGAGTTTAAGCAAGTCACTGACGAGCTCTGCATTCCCTACGTTTTTAAGGCGTCGTTCGATAAAGCTAACCGCTCATCCATCAGTTCTTTTAGAGGGCCGGGATTGGATAAGGGGCTTAAATGGCTAGCAGAGATTAAAGAAACTTTCGCCATTCCAATCATTACCGACGTCCACACTGAGGATCAGGCCGCTGCCGCGGCCGAAGTCGCGGATGTCATTCAGTTACCTGCATTTTTATCAAGACAGACCGATCTCGTCATGGCGATGGCTAAAACTGGCGCCGCGATCAATATCAAAAAGGCACAGTTTTTGGCGCCACAAGAGATGCGCCATATAGTGACCAAATTCGAGGAGGCGGGCAACGACCGGCTTATGCTGTGCGAGCGGGGGAGTAGCTTTGGCTACAATAACCTCGTGGTCGATATGCTGGGTTTTTCGGTCATGAAGAAATTCGGCTATCCGCTTCTATTTGATGCAACCCATGCGCTGCAGCAACCGGGTGGGCTACCTGACGCGGCGGGTGGCCGACGCGCCGACGTGACATCGCTGTCGTTGGCGGGCCTTTCGCAGGGTATCGCCGGACTTTTTATCGAGGCGCATCCCGATCCTGCGAGCGCGCTTTGCGATGGCCCCTGTGCATTGCGGCTAGATCGAATTAAACCGTTCCTTGAACAGATGAAAGCCCTCGATACGCTGGTAAAAGGATTTCCGCAGCTAGATACCGCCTAGAGCCATGCCGTAGGCTACGTTAGACAATGAGTATCAAAAGTACAAAGTAAGGGATTGTTATGTCAGTCATTAAAACTATTCGAGCACGCGAAGTTATGGATTCTCGCGGTAACCCAACTATTGAGGCAGATGTCGAACTTCAGGGAGGAATCATTGGCACCGCCTGTGCACCGTCAGGTGCCTCGACCGGCTCACGCGAGGCCCTTGAGCTGCGCGACAAAGATCCCTCACGCTATCTCGGGAAAGGTGTGCTAGGTGCCGTTGCCAACGTGAATGGCCCGATAAAAGATGCCCTAATCGGTAAAGACGCGATGGATCAAGCGGAACTCGATCGCGTGATGATCGAACTCGACGGGACTGAAAACAAGGCAAAACTGGGCGCCAATGCAATCCTAGCAGTCTCTCTCGCGGCGGCCAAAGCGGCGGCACAGGCGGCAGAGTTGCCCCTCTATGCCCATATTGCGCGGTTAAACGGCACCGAAGGTCAGTACAGTCTGCCTGTGCCGATGATGAATATCGTTAACGGCGGTGAGCACGCGGACAATAACGTCGATATTCAGGAATTTATGGTGCAGCCAACCGGGGCGCCAAACTTTTCCGAAGCACTGCGCTACGGTGCTGAAATTTTCCATGCGCTTAAATCTGTGCTCGCAAAACAGGGTTTGAGCACCGCGGTGGGTGACGAAGGCGGCTTCGCGCCGAACCTACCGTCGAATGCCGCTGCGCTCGACGCGATTCTTACAGCCATCGATCTGACCGGCCTGAAGGCGGGTAAAGACATTCATTTGGCACTCGACTGCGCCGCTTCTGAGTTTTACAGCAACGGGGTTTACGACCTCAAGGGTGAGGGCAAGGCGTTTAATCCCGGTGAGTTTGCAGACTACCTTACAGGACTCAGTGCGAGTTACCCGATTTTGTCCATCGAAGATGGCATGGACGAGAGTGACTGGGACGGTTGGGCTAAATTATCTGCGCAACTTGGCGATAAAGTTCAGTTAGTAGGCGATGATTTGTTCGTCACCAACACTAAGATTCTGCAGCGCGGGATTGATGAGAGTATAGCGAATTCTATTTTGATTAAATTCAATCAGATAGGCTCGTTAACTGAGACGCTTGCGGCAATAAACATGGCCAAGAAAGCTGGCTACACGGTCGTGATCTCGCATCGCTCGGGCGAGACAGAGGATACAACGATCGCTGATTTGGCGGTTGCAACAGCAGCAGGGCAAATTAAAACTGGATCGCTGTGTCGATCGGATCGCGTTGCCAAATATAATCGGCTGCTGCGCATCGAAGAACAATTGGGTTCAGCATCGATATACCGTGGTTTAGCGGAGTTCGCTCGATTTGGCCGCTAGGGGCTGAAGGAGTAAGACGTGAAAATACTGATTGCTTTGCTGACGGTGGGTTTAGGCGTCCTCCAGTACAAACTCTGGCTGGGCGACGACAGCCGCCGCGAACTCAAAGAAGTTGAACAGAATGTCGCGTTACAACTCAGCACTAACGCAGCGTTGTCCGAACGCAATGAGGCACTGGAGGTCGAAGTACTTGACCTCAAAAACGGCCTTGAGGCAGTCGAAGAGAGAGCCAGATCTGAGCTTGGGATGATTGAGGAGGGGGAAACTTTTTATCTCATCGTCCCCAATCGCTGATTTTCAGCCTAAACGTCTCTCAACCCGCCCTTTAGGCCCTGCCCTAATTTCAATATGCATCGAAGGACCCACGAATGGCTATATGGGCAATTGTCCCAGCAGCAGGAGTCGGTAGTCGCCTTGGTGGCCCCGTTCCTAAGCAGTATCTGCCGCTGCTTGGTCGAACAGTAGTCGAGCGCTCGATTGACTGTCTGCTCGCTATACCAGGCGTGGAGCGCGTCGTGGTTGCGATTGGCGCTCACGATGTCTACTGGCAAAAATTACCCTGTGCTCAGCATCCGCGCGTCACCGTCGTTACCGGCGGCAGCGAACGGCAGAGCTCCGTTCTCAATGCTCTGCGGTCGATACACGCCGAGGCGAAAAGTGAGGACTGGGTGCTAGTGCACGACGCGGTTCGACCTTGTGTGAAAAGCGAGGACATTGAAAACCTAATCGACCGAGTGAAGGACGATGAGGTTGGCGGGTTGTTAGCATCATTGATGGACAATACTGTTAAACGCGCGGCGAAGAGCGAGTTTGACGTTCGCGTTGCAGAGACGCTTGATCGAGCGCAGCTCTACAACGCGTTAACCCCGCAGATGTTCCGCATCGAAAAACTGTTTAGCGCGCTAAGTGAGGCCGCCGAGCAGAGCGCGTCTATCACCGACGAAGCCTCGGCTATGGAGCGCATGGGCTGGTCGCCTTTACTCGTCGAAGGCTGTAAAACGAATATCAAAATCACCCATAGCAGCGATCTGCTGCTCGCAGAGACGATCCTCAGTAAACTTCAGCGACTAGTCGACTGAAACTAAATGGCAGAGATGAGAGCCGATAGGAAAAGCAAAATGAGAATAGGGCATGGTTTTGATGTTCATCGTTTCGCGCCAGAAGCGAGCGAGACTAAACCACTTATTTTGGGCGGAGTGACCCTGCCAGACGCGTTAAGCCTTGAGGCGCATTCGGACGGCGATGTCGTATTGCATGCCCTGTGCGACGCTTTGCTAGGCGCCATCGGTGAAGGAGATATTGGGCAACATTTCCCTGACACTGATAAAAAGTTTGAGGGTGTTTCCAGTCTCACCCTCCTAGAACACGTTTATTCGCTAGTTACAGCACGCAGCCTTACCCTAGCGAATGCCGATATCACCGTTGTTGCGCAATCACCCAAGCTCGCTCCCCACAGAGAGGCTATGTGTTTACGCATTGCTTCCTCACTCAAAGCGTCTCGCGACTGCATTAATGTCAAAGCCACGACCACGGAACAGCTCGGCGCAATCGGTCGCGGGGAGGGGATTGCGTGCCACGCCGTCGTTTTGCTCGAGGGTTGCGAGTGAGTAATGACCTTCTGCCTCTCGATTCGCTCGCCTATGCGCTCGGCAAGCCGGATGGCAGCGCTATTATTAAACAAGAATTTAGCGATTTTCGCGTCGATGAAGAACTGGCATTCGCGCCCAGTGGAGAGGGCGACCATGTCTTCGTCCAAATCAGGAAGACCGACGCCTCGACTATTGAGGTTGCAAAGCGCCTAAGTCAGGTCGCTTGCGTAAGGCAAGCCGACGTCAGCTACTCAGGAATGAAAGACAGGCGGGGAGAAACCAGTCAATGGTTCAGTGTCAAGCTGCCGCCAGAAGGGGAGTCTCGGCTGTCTGGGCTCGAAGATGAGCAACTCTCCATCCTTGCGCTGCAGCGCAACAGCCGCAAACTCAAGATTGGGAGTCACGCTCGCAATCGCTTCCATCTAAAATTGCGCGACTGCGAGGGCTCAAAAGAGGAGTTCGAAAGACGGCTTTGTGCATTGCGCGACAGCGGCGTACCAAATTATTTTGGTGCGCAGCGTTTCGGCGCTCAATTGAGCAACCTGCGACAGGTTTCAGTGCTGATGCGAGAGGTTCTGGACGGCAAGGACGCGGCCGAGCGTGGCCCCCGATTCAGGCGAGGAATGCTCTATTCGGCAGCGAGGTCCTATTTATTCAATCAAGTGTTGTCAGAGCGAGTGCGCGCAGGCCGTTGGCAACGCTATGTCCCTGGCGACGTTTTAAGCCTCGACGGGAGTGGTCGCTGTTTTACGGTTGGATACGAAGAAGAGCGTGGCGCGGAGTGGACCGACGAGCTTCAGAGGCGATTGGATACATTGGATATTCATGCGACGGGCCCGCTGCCCGGAATCATTTCGGCGAAAGATAAATATGTAAGCTTGGGCGAAGCGGCCGATATTGAAAAGAGGGTGTTAAAGGATCTCGACTGGATGGTGGCCGGCCTAGCGGCATTTGGGCTGCAGGGCTCGCGCAGAGCGCTGCGGTTTGCGGCCTCAGAGCTGACTTGGCAGTGGGAAAGCGACGAGTCAGCAAGTGTTGCCTCGGGTACCGCATCAACCTTGGGTAGCCTTAACCTAACGTTTACCTTGCCCCGCGGAGCCTATGCAACCAGCCTGCTGCGCGAACTATGTCAACTAAGAGAGAGTTAACCGCCTAATCGCTATCAAAGAACGGCTAGCTCGAGACGATTAAAATGAGTTTTAGAACAGAGTCCACCCCTAATTTAAGCGGGATCGGGATGACCTCGCAGCGTACGCGCGAGCGACTACTTGGCAGACTGATGGATCAGGGTATTACCAGTATGGAAGTACTCGATGTGATTCGTTCGACCCCGAGGCATATTTTCCTAGACGAGGCGCTGTCGCACAGGGCCTATGAAGATGTCGCACTCCCCATAGGATTCAATCAAACTATTTCCCAGCCCTACATTGTTGCCCGGATGACGGAAATCGCTTTTCTCTCAGGACCACTGACTAATGTCCTTGAGATTGGCACCGGCTGTGGCTATCAAACGTCCATTCTCGCGCGCCTCGCCAAGCGGGTGACCACCGTCGAACGGATTAAACCATTGCTCGATAAAGCGCGTAAAAATTTGCGTCTTTTAGGGCTTCGAAACATCGATTTTCGTCACGGCGACGGGAGTCTCGGGTTTAAGCGCAGCGGTCCCTTCGATGCCATCATAACAACGGCAGCGCCGCAGCAAATTCCTCACGAGTTACTCTTTCAGCTCAACGACGGTGGCCGGCTAATTATTCCCGTCGGCGGCGATGTTCAGCAGCTGCAGTTAATCACCCGCCGCGGTGAGGATTTTCAGTGTGACAAACTAGAAGACGTCAAATTCGTCCCTTTGCTTGTGGGTCAGGTTCAAAACTGATGGATAAGTCTTCGGCTCAGGAGGGTCTCGATAATCTCCAGCGAGCGACGGTGTTTGCAAAAGGAGTAGTGATGGGGGTTAGTGACTCTGTTCCTGGAGTTTCGGGAGGCACTATTGCGCTCATTGCGGGTATCTACGAGCGACTTATTCGAGCGATAAGTGCGTTCGATTTGATGGCGCTGCAGCTACTGTTTAGGCGAGAGCTGGCGCAGGCATGGCGTCATATCGACGGCGCCTTCCTGTTGCCGCTCGCGCTCGGGATGGGCTGCGGTCTGTTGCTCTCCGCCAACACGGTTCTCTATGCCCTCGAACATGCACCGATATTTGTCGGCAGTTTTTTTATAGGTTTGGTTTTAGCTGCGATGCTCCTGTTGCGCGGTGAATTCACGTTCAGGCACTCGCCGTATCTATTGCTCGGGGCGGGGTTGGTCGCGGCGCTAGGGTGGTTGCAGCCAAGCACGGAGCCTGTGTCCAGCCTTGGATTATTCGTCGCCGGTGCGGTCGCAATTAGTGCGATGTTACTGCCCGGCCTATCGGGAGCGTTCATACTAATACTTCTAGGTGCCTATGAGACCATGCTCACTGCGCTGGTGACCGTCGACATTAGCAGGATCGCTATTTTCTCAGCGGGCTGCTTAGTCGGTCTAATGGTGTTCTCGCGGTTGCTGAGAGGCTTGCTCAGTCGCTTTCATAGCGAAGCCTACAGCGTTATCGGTGGATTGTTATTAGGATCATTAGCATCGATATGGCCTTGGCGAGTGCCGGTTTCATTGGCAGGCGCTGACGGCGATGACCCCATGATGCGCTTGGCGCTGCCGTCCGAGTATGCGGCGAGCCTCGGGGTTGAGGCGCACACATGGATAGCACTCGGCTTTGTCGGCGCCGGTTTGGCGGTCGTTTTAGGCCTCAATCGACTATTTATTTCAATAAATGCTGCGAGTGCTAGTTCATCGGCGCAGCAAAAGTGATGACTGGAAAAAATTTTATGGGAGGGTTCAGTTTTATGCGAATTTACCAAGCTGCGATTCTCACGCTATTAGCAACGCTAGGCGGGTGCAGGAGCTATGAGGCACCGATTGCAGATCAAGGTGATCGCCAGGTTGTAACGCAGCCGCTCGTTGTTACGGCATCGACACCCGACAGTCAGTTGCGAGTGCCTGCAAATGCACCGGTTATTGTGAATTCTGATGGTTCTGCCTCCATTGCTCGCCAATCTAGGCAGCCAGCGGCTGTGACTGTGAGCGAGCCGGTGCGGCGTGTGGGCGGCCTCGCGGAGTCACGGTCATCCTCCTCAGATGCGCGCACGCACCGAGTGCGCGAGGGTGATTCGCTCTACTCGATAGCCTTTCAATACGACCTCGATGTTAGGGCGTTGGCGCTTGCCAATGGCCTGCGCGCACCGTACACGATTTTTGTTGGGCAAGAGTTGACCCTGGCGTTGAATGCGCCTGCGGCAAGGACCGAGTCGCCCTCGATTGCAATAGGCACTCCAGTTAGCAATAACACAGTGGCCCAAGCGCAGGCTGGCACGCCGGCTCGTGGTGGCGTGCTGCGGCGTTCAATTGGGGGCGGATCGCAAGCGATCGCGTGGCGGTGGCCGGCTGAGAGCACTCGCCTGCTGAGAAGCTTTGGCTCCGGCGATGCGCGCGGGATAGACATCGCAGTGCGCCGCGGCGATTCAGTGCTTGCGGCTGCCGACGGCGAGGTTGTTTATTCGGGACGCGGAGTGCAGGGAAGTGGCGATCTAATTATTCTTCGGCATAACGATCGCTACCTAAGCGCTTATGCGCATAACAGCGTGATGCTTGTGACCGAGGGTGAGCGGGTGAGGGCAGGGGACAAAATTGCCGAGGCTGGGACGAATCTATCGGGAGACCCGCTGCTGCATTTTGAGATTCGTGAAGACGGAAAATCAATCGACCCAGTTGGTTTGTTGCCGCGGCGTTAAAGCCGCGGGTGTTTAGCGCTAGATGTTAGCGTTCGAGATACTGGAGTTTGTTTTCGACGTCTGTGAACTCTTCAGCCTCTGGTAGCGCGTCTTTCTTCTCAGTGATATTTGGCCATATCTCCGCCAGTTCGGCGTTTAGGGCTAAAAATTGCTGCTGATTCTCAGGAAGCTCGTCCTCGGCGAAAATCGCGTCTACCGGGCATTCGGGTTCGCAAAGCGCGCAATCGATGCACTCGTCTGGGTGAATTACCAAGAAGTTTGGGCCTTCGTAGAAGCAATCTACAGGGCAAACCTCAACACAATCTGTATGCTTACAACGAATACAATTGTCGCCAACTACGAATGTCATGTTCTCTCCGCACTGTTTTCGGTGACACGCAGTTCATCTTTGCGTAGCACTCTTTGCCTTAAATTTTAACGCCGACGCTCTCGACCGCCGCCTAAATCAGGATGTCTGCCGACATCGCTCGTGAGTTCTTTACCTTCCAAGCCCTCACGCATGGGCACAATCGAGGCGGCACATTCTAGCAGTTTTTTTCGTGTCTGACTCGGCTTTTCCCTCATGTACCCAATTGACGTGTTTAGCCAAGCTTTGCCTTCAGATCGTAAAGCAGTGCCAGCGCTTCTTTGGCAGTCAGCTCATCTGGGTTTATGCGCTCAAGCGTCTCGACGACCGGGTGTGGCGCCTCGGCAAAAAGCTCGCTTTGATAGGGCGCGCTGCCCGAGGTTCTTGGAGCACTATTGAGCGTGGCGCTCGCCACTGCTTGACTCGTCGATTCTGTCGCAAGGCTTTCGGCTTCGAGCTGAGCCAACTTGCCGCGTGCACTGTCGATAACCGCGGCGGGAATGCCTGCGAGTTGTGCAACCTGTAGGCCGTAGCTCTGATTGGCGGGGCCAGGTTTAACCGAGTGCATAAACACAATGCCGCTATCGTACTCAACCGCGTCGAGATGCACGTTGACTATGTTGTCGAAATCATCGGGCAGGCTCGTGAGTTCGAAGTAGTGTGTCGCGAAAAGCGTGTAGGCATTGAGACGCTGTGCGATGTAGACCGCGGCAGACCAGGCGAGAGAAAGGCCATCGAAGGTGCTGGTCCCGCGTCCAACTTCGTCCATGAGCACAAGGCTGTCTCTGGTTGCATTGTGCAAAATATTCGCTGTTTCGGTCATCTCAACCATGAAAGTAGAGCGACCGCCGGCGAGATCGTCTGCCGAGCCGATGCGCGTGAAGATGCGATCGATAGGTCCGAGCCTAACTTGTCTGGCGGGAACGAAACTACCGCAAAGCGCGAGTAGAACAATTAGCGCAGTTTGGCGCATGTAGGTCGATTTACCGCCCATATTGGGTCCGGTAATGATGAGCATTTTGCGTTCGCGGTTGAGGCTGACGTCATTGGCTACGAAGCTTTTCTCGCTCACGCTCTCAACGACAGGGTGACGTCCTGCTTCTATCTCAATCCCTGGTTCTTCAGTCAGCTCGGGTCTGCAGAAATCAAGGTTCGTTGCTCGCTCGGCGAAACAGGTGAGAGCATCTAATTGCGCGAGAGCCTCGGCGCTAGTTTGTAATGCGGCAAGGTCAACGGCGAGCGTGTCGAGTAGGTCATCGTAGAGCGCTTTTTCGCGGCTAAGGGATTTGCTACGAGCGCTCAACACCTTGTCCTCAAATTCTTTCAATTCGGGGGTGATGAATCGCTCGGCGTTCTTTAGCGTTTGTCGGCGGATATAGTCAGCCGGCATCTCGACGCCCGCTTGGCCTTTACTGATTTCAATATAGTAGCCATGCACACGGTTATAGCCGACCTTAAGCGTTGTGATGCCTGTGCGCGCTTTTTCTTTTGTTTCCAAATCGATTAAAAACTGACCGGCGTTGCTACTGAGGTTGCGCAATTCGTCGAGCTCAGAATCGAAACCGCTTTTGATGACTCCGCCCTCGCGTATTACCACCGGCGGATCTTCCTCAAGCGCGCGTGTGAGCAGCGCATGCTGGTCTGGAAACTCTGCGATGTTTTCCGCAAGTTCGGCAAGCGTTTCACTCTCGGTAGCTGCGAGCTTGCTCTGCAGTGCGGGTAGTTGACCCAAACCGTCACGAAGCTTTGCGAGGTCGCGAGGACGTGCTGACCGCAGACCGAGACGCGCGAGTATTCTCTCGAGATCACCGATGCCGCCCAGCAGCTCTGCTATTGCCTCAAAGTGATAATCGCGCATCAGCTCTGCGACACGGTTCTGCCGAGTCTTCAGGCGCTTAAGATCACGCAGGGGGCGATTGATCCAGCGCGACAGAAGCCGTCCACCCATTGCAGTCGAGGTTGTATCGATTACGGAGAGCAGGGTGTTGTCGCGTCCGCCGGAAAGATTGATATCTAGCTCTAGATTACGGCGGCTCGCGGCATCGAGAATGACGCTGTCCTCAAGTTGCTCGACGCTCAGTCCCTGGATGTGGGGCAGCTCTGTGCGCTGTGTGTCCCGCGCGTACTGCAAGAGGCAGCCAGCAGCTTGCAGCGCTACGTGCAGATGCTCGCAACCGAAGGCGCTAAGGTCTCGGGTTTTAAAATGGCTCGTGAGCGTTCGACGTGCAGTGTCGAGTTCGAACTCCCACACGGGGCGCTTGCGCTTTGCGGGATGCCGAACCGACTCCATTACCGGTTCTAGCTCTTCTTGGAAAAGAATCTCGGCAGGCCGGATGCGCTCAATTTCTGCCCGCAGTGCCTCAAGGCCGAATACCTCGCTAAGGACGAATCGACCGCTGCTTATATTCATCGATGCGATGCCGAATGCGGTGCTTGCATCGATTTCGTTCACGTTGGACCTCACCGAGAGACAAAGCAGCGAGTTATCAGTATTCTCGTCGAGAAGCGCCTCGTCGCTCACTGTGCCGGGGGTAATTACCCGCACTATTTTGCGCTCAACTGGTCCCTTACTGGTCGCTGGGTCGCCTATCTGTTCGCCGATGGCGACCGAAATACCTGCGGCAACGAGCTTCGCTAAATAGCGATCGGCGGCGTGAAATGGGATGCCACACATAGGTATTGGCTGGCCACCGGATTTACCCCGCGCGGTGAGGGTAATGTCGAGAATCCGCGACGCTATTTTCGCGTCTTCGTAGAAGAGTTCGTAGAAATCCCCCATGCGATAAAACAGGAGACCGTCGGGATGCTGCGCCTTGATGCCGAGGTACTGCTGCATCATCGGTGTGTGTGTGCTGGAGTGGTTGACTGTGGTCAAGTGAGTAGGGCTCTGCGGATGTTTGGTGGTTAACGCGTAGTCTTGGCTTTCGCCGATCTAATTCATCTATCAGGCAAACTGGCTAGCCAGGCGAGACTGGTTTTGTCGTCGCGATCGAGTTAGAAGGTTAGCAGATTGTCGTAGTTGGAAACAGCACTCGAGACGCAGCGCAAGCTAGAGTAAACTGCGCAAATGCAGACGAAAAACTCACTACACGACACTATCGCGTCCCTCGTCGACGCCCTTGCCAAAAAGCTCATCGCAAAACGATGGTGTATGGCGACAGCTGAGTCCTGCACGGGTGGCGGCATAGCCGCTGCGCTGACGGATTTGGCGGGAAGCTCGGCATGGTTCGATGCGGGGTATGTGACTTATTCCAATGCCGCGAAGCAGAAAATGTTGGGCGTCAATTCTGCGCATTTTTCCCTAGGCGGGCCTGGCGCGGTGAGCGAGGCAGTTGTGCGTGAGATGAGCGCCGGTGCGGTTGCTCGGAGCGAGGCGAATGTCGCCGTGGCTGTGAGTGGCGTGGCGGGCCCCGGCGGGGGGAGTGCGGAAAAACCGGTCGGCACGGTTTGGATCGGTTGGTGTGTGGAGGGCGAGACGAGCGCACAGTGCTTCCTCTTTGAGGGTGGCAGGGCACGTATTCGCCAAGAGACTGTCGCGGCGGCTCTGCAAGGGCTACTTAAAAGACTCTAAAGGAATTTGATTTGCAGCCAATACACTGGTTGTCTATACAGTAATTTTCTGATTTAATGCTTACTGTTTTTATATACAGTTGTTTAGGATATAAGCGGGCCCCGTGAAGGGCCTGCACGACGCGTCAATTTGCTTCCATAGCAAAAAGGACGGCGATAAGCGGGCTTAAAAACCCGAAAAATA
The DNA here is from genome assembly GCA_023254735.1 of Pseudomonadales bacterium. Taxonomy (GTDB): domain Bacteria; phylum Pseudomonadota; class Gammaproteobacteria; order Pseudomonadales; family Pseudohongiellaceae; genus UBA9145. The sequence continues at coordinate 11,716 of JALRKV010000033.1, forward strand.
GCGAATAGCCCAGGACAGGCTATTCTAAGAGTGAGGCAGCGAGTAAAGGCTGTCTCGCACGGCACACGGATACTCAGGGAACAAGGCTTCGGTTGTGTGTTTTAACCATAAGGAATAGATAATGGTCGACGAAACTAGCAAGGATAAGGCATTAGCGGCGGCGCTTTCGCAGATTGAGCGTCAATTCGGAAAAGGGTCGATGATGCGCTTGGGCGACAGCGAGAGAGAGGCGATTCCCTCTATTTCGACTGGTTCGTTAGGGCTCGATATTGCGTTAGGCATAGGCGGTTTACCTAGAGGGCGTATTGTCGAAATCTACGGCCCCGAGTCATCAGGTAAGACGACGCTGACCCTGCAGGTTATCGCCGAGGCGCAAAAAGCGGGCGGCAGCTGTGCGTTTATCGATGCCGAGCATGCGCTAGACCCTATCTACGCCGAGGCTCTTGGAGTTGATGTTGATAATCTATTGGTCAGCCAGCCAGACACGGGTGAACAGGCATTAGAAATTTGCGACATGGTCGTCCGTTCGGGCGCGCTCGATGTGGTCGTTATTGACTCAGTCGCCGCGCTCACGCCGAAGGCAGAGATCGAAGGTGACATGGGTGATAGCCACATGGGGTTGCAGGCACGCCTTATGTCGCAAGCGCTACGGAAAATGACGGGAAATATTAAGAATTCCAACACGTTAGTCATCTTTATTAATCAGATTCGTATGAAGATCGGTGTCATGTTTGGCTCGCCTGAAACGACCACAGGGGGCAATGCACTTAAATTCTACTCGTCTGTTCGTCTCGATATTCGTCGCATAGGTTCGATCAAAGAGGGCGATGAAGTCGTCGGCAACGAGACACGCGTAAAGGTTGTGAAGAACAAAGTTGCGCCTCCCTTCCGTCAGACCGAGTTCCAGATAATGTACGGTAAAGGCATCCACCGATTGGGCGAGGTGATCGATCTCGGTGTTAAGCTAGACCTGATCGACAAGTCTGGCGCCTGGTATGCCTACAAAGGTGACAAGATAGGCCAGGGCAAGAAAAATGCCTCTATTTACCTTGAAGAGAACCCCAAAGTAGCGGCCGAAATTGAGGCGCTGCTGCGGCAAAAGCTACTCGCCGACCCGAAGGCTCAGGCGGCTGCAGAGGCAGCGGCGCGCGCAGAGGCGCGTGCCTCAGCGAATGATGGCAGTGTCGAAGCGGATGCTTCCGCCAGCTAACTGCGCTCACGACGCTGTTGAGTCAGCGGACAGCACTGAGGGCGGCGCAAAGGCACAGCCTGCGCCGCCGCTCAGGCGCTACGCAATGGATTCGCTTGCGCGACGGGAACATTCCTTCGTTGAGTTGCAGCGGAAGCTGCGCATCAAATACCCTGACGCCCCTGTCGATGAGATTGATGCCCAATTAGGGAGGCTGCGTGAGCAGGGGCTGCAGTCTGATGCGAGGTTTGTCGAATCCTACGTTCGCTATCGAAAGTCTCGAGGCTTCGCCTATCTTCACATCCGATCAGATTTGCTCGGCCGAGGCGTGGCGGAATCCCTCATCGAAGCAAATCTGTTCGAAGATGACGACGATTGGCTACCCATGGCCGAAGCTCTAGTGGAAAAGAAGCTGCTGGGCGAATCCGATCTTTGTTTCGGCAGTAAATCCCATCTCAGACTGCTGAGATTTCTCGATGCTCGTGGCTTTCCTCCGAGGGTTACGCGCAGAGTGTTAGATGCGCGTTTCACTCGATAGCTTAGTCATAGCCTACCGCTACTTCACTAGAAAGTCGTTCACTCCTCACGTGAAGTCGTTTAAGCCTGCGGGCGATAATGCGATAATACCCAGCGTCCGTTAACCAAGGCATAGTAAAGAAAATTCTGGTTTCACACTTCTTCGGGATCCCTTATGAAACTCATTAGATCATTTCGCGGTATTCGCCCGCCGGCACAGCTCGCCGCAAAAGTCGCCTCGCATCCATACGATGTGCTAAATCGAGAAGAGGCTTATGAGCTTGCTAAGGACAACGCCTATAGTTTTTTGCACATCAACAAACCCGAAGTCGACATGCCGGTAGAGGTTGATGTTTACGATCCGAGTGTCTATGCCAAAGGCCGCGAAAATCTGGATCGATTCATTCGCGAAGGTACACTCAAGCAAGATGATGCGGCGACGCTCTACGTCTACAAGCAAGTCATGGGCGATCACCAACAGATTGGTCTTGTCGCAGTTGCCTCGGTAGATGCTTATGATCAAGACCTCATTAAGAAGCATGAGTTTACTCGACCTGTAAAAGAAGATGATCGGGTGAATCATATGGATGCGCTCGATGCGCAGGTGGGTCCTGTCTTTCTTACCTATAAGGCGCAAGCGGCGATAGATTCCCTAATTGAGAAGGTCATTGGGGGTGATCCAGAATATGATTTCGAAGCGGACGATGCGACGCGACATGTCTTCTGGGTTATCAGGGATGAAGACCTTGTCTCTTCTATCGAAGGTGAAGTCAATGCGTTGGAGTGTCTCTATGTAGCCGATGGGCATCATCGCTCGGCCGCTGCGTCGCGGGTTAAAAAAATGCGACAGGACACCAATTCAAATCACACTGGAGAGGAGTCTTACAACTATTTCCTCACTGTGTTGTTTCCGCATAATCAGATGCAAATACTCGATTACAACCGATTGGTTGCGAGTCTAAATGGCCACACTATTAACGAATTTCTTGGGGCGCTTGCCGAGAATTTCGATATTGAGTTGGTCGAGGGGCAGGCGAAACCTAGCAAGGCACGTGAATTTGGCTTCTACGCGGGAAAGCAGTGGTATCGACTGACTGCTAATTCTAATCTGCTCGACAAAATAGATGATAGCGACCCAGTTGCTAGTCTCGACGTGAGCATCCTGCAGGACTTTGTGTTCGCGCCTTTGCTGAATATTGTCGATCAGCGCACGGATAAGAACGTTGATTTTGTTGGTGGGATCCGCGGCTTGGCAGAACTTGAGCGTCGCACAGCCGGCGATGAATGGCAGGCGGCATTTGCGCTTTATCCAACTTCAATCGAGAGCCTGATGGATATAGCCGATGCAGGTGAAGTCATGCCGCCAAAATCGACGTGGTTTGAACCAAAGCTGAAAAGCGGGCTGGTTATCCACTCAATTAACACTTAAGTAGACGCTTGGGTATAAAAATGACGCGGCATCACTGCAGCGTCATTTTTTTTGGCGATTTTTTAGCCCGGCGAGGGAAAATCATCGGGGCTAGTTGAGCACTTGTATTTAAGCGGCAGACTGTTTGCCAAGGTCGACTAGCTTAGGCTTATCGGCGTTGATGGGGATCTGCTTAGGCCGCATCGCTTCAGGAATTACTCGTACAAGATCGATGTGGAGCAATCCATTAGCCAGCGTGGCGCCCACTACCTCAACATGGTCTGCGAGTTGAAAGCGGCGCTCGAAGTTACGCGCGGCAATGCCTTGGTGTAGGAAGTTGCGAGTCTCCTCGCTAGCCTCTTTTTTGCCCTTAACTGTAAGGGTCTGTTTCTCTGACTGAAGCTCTAGCTCGTCTTCGACGAAGCCGGCAACCGCCATAGTGATCTGGTATTTGTCCTTGTCTATCAACTCGATATTGTAAGGCGGATAGCTTGGCTGGCTCGCGTCGTTGCGGTTTACCGCATCGAGTAGAGACGACAGGTGGTCGAAGCCAATGGTAGAACGGTAAAGGGGTGAAAAATCAAAGTTACGCATGTCATATCCTCGCAATAAAGCAATATGTTTTAAGGTTAAGCCTACCCAAAGAGGGCTAGGCGATTGGGCGGTCTCATTTGAGCACCGCCTAATCCCTATATGCTGCGTAACTTCTTTATTTCAAGTCTTGTCGACAATTTTTTTAGATGACAAGCAAATCCATAAACTCGTTTACCGGCGTTGCTTCGAGCTTCGCCTGGTCTTTGCAAAGGGCGAAAATCTCTTTGCATCGTTTAGCCGGGAAGCGGGTCGCAAGGTTGGCTTTAAACTTGTCTTCAAGTAAAGGAATACCTTCTTCGCGGCGACGACGATGACCGACCGGGTAGTTGATTTCGATCTTGTCAGAGCAGCTGCCATCTTTGAAGTAAACCTGCAGCGCATTCGCGATGGAGCGTTTCTCGGGTTCTAGGTATTCCTTGGTGTAAGTTGGGTTTTCGTGTATCTCCATTTTTTCGCGTAGCTCATCGATTATCGGATTAGCCTCATGGAAACTGTCTTCATAGTGTTCGGCGACGAGATTACCAAATGCGAGTGGTACCGCTGTCATGTATTGCAGACAGTGATCACGGTCGGCTGGATTGTTCAGCGGCCCCGATTTGCTAATAATACGAATCGCCGACTCATGGGTATGGATAACGATTTTCTCGATATCGTCTAAGCGATCTTTAACCTTCGGATGTAGGCGGACGGCTGCTTCGGCGGCTGTTTGCGAATGGAATTCCGCTGGGAAAGAAATCTTAAATAGAATATTTTCCATTACGTAGCTGCCGTAAGGGCGAGTGAATTCGAATTCTTTGCCCTTGAACGATACGTCATAAAAGCCCCAAGTTGGCGCCGTGAGAACGCTCGGGTAGCCAATCTCACCACGCATCGTAAAGTCCGCAAGACGGACTGCGCGCGACGTAGCATCGCCAGCTGCCCATGACTTACGGGGGCCTGCGTTAGGTGAGTGACGGTAGGTACGCAGACTCGAACCGTCGAGCCAGGCCTGAGAAAGTGCGTCGATGATCTGCTCGCGCGAACCGCCCATCATCTTTGTTGCGACGGCGGTCGATGCGACTCGAACGAGGAGAACGTGGCAGAGACCAACGCGGTTAAAGCTGTTTTCGAGCGCGATCACGCCTTGAATCTCGTGTGCCTTAATCATCGCAGTTAATACATCACGCATGGTTAGAGGGGCTTTGCCTGCCGCAATATTCTGCTGTGACAGGTAATCGGCGATAGCGAGAATAGCACCAAGGTTATCTGAGGGGTGGCCCCATTCTGCGGCTAGCCATGTGTCGTTGTAATCGAGCCAACGGACGATGCAGCCGATGTCCCAAGCAGCTTTCACCGGATCTAGACGGAACTGCGTGCCGGGGACGCGGGCACCATTTGGCACAATGGTGCCCTCGGCGAGTGGCCCCAGGAGCTTAGTACATTCCGGAAAACGCAGTGCGAGTAGTCCGCAACCGAGCGTGTCCATGAGACAGTTGCGGGCGGTGTCATACGCTTCGGTTGAATCGATTTCGTAGTCGCAGACATAGTTGGCGATGTCGACGAGCACCTGATCAGGATCTGGACGGTTATTGAGTTCTACATTTGCTGACACAGTTATTTCCTTTTGTGATTTTGGTTTGTTTGGTTATGGCCTTATGGGATTAGGACGCTGCCCCTAAGAGCGCGTCACGGGGTGGCTGCTAACGGTCAGCGATATCAACCCAGGTTGACGTCTCGGGGCCGGTATAGTCAGCACTCGGACGAATGATTCGATTATTCGCTCGCTGTTCTTTGACATGCGCTGCCCAGCCCGTAAGGCGTGACATAACGAATATCGGCGTGAACAGCTTGGTGGGTATTCCCATGAAGTGGTAAGCAGACGCATGGAAAAAATCTGCATTGCAGAAGAGCTTCTTCTCGCGCCACATAACTTCTTCGCAGCGCACCGAAACTGGGTAGAGCGTGGTATCGCCGACTTCAGCAGCAAGTTTTTCGCTCCACTTTTTGATAATGGTATTGCGCGGATCAGATTCGCTGTAGATCGCATGGCCGAAGCCCATGATCTTATCCTTGCGGGCGAGCATGCCCAGAATCTCCGACTCAGCCTGTTCGGGGCTTGTCCAATCTTCGATCATTTCCATAGCAGCTTCATTTGCGCCACCGTGCAAAGGTCCGCGCAATGAGCCGATTGCTGCTGTGATGCAGGAGTGCATGTCCGAGAGCGTCGAGGCGCAGACGCGCGCCGTGAAGGTAGAGGCGTTAAATTCGTGTTCGGCATAGAGGATAAGCGACACATTCATAACCTGCTCGAAAAGCTCGCTCGGCGCCTCGCCGCTGAGCATATGGAGAAAATGGCCGCCGATAGAGGAGTCCTCCAGCGCCGTGTCTATTCGCACACCGTCGTGGGAGAAGCGGTACCAGTAGCAAATGATTGCGGGTAGCAGGGCGAGCAGTCTGTCAATCGCATCGTCCTGCTGCGCGAAGTCTGTCTCTGTCTCCAGATTCCCGAGCATCGAACAGCCCGTGCGCATAACGTCCATTGGGTGCGCCGAAGCGGGAATGCGTTCCAATACTTCTTTCAATGCGTCTGGGAGGGAGCGCAGTGACTGCAGCTTTGTGGTGTATGCAGTCAGCTCCGACTGGGTTGGCAAGTGTCCTTTTAAGAGCAGGAACGCCACTTCTTCGAACTTCGCTTTCTCGGCAAGTTCACTTATGTCATAGCCTCGGTAGGTGAGGCCCGTACCGGTTTTGCCGACGGTACATAGCGCCGTTTCGCCTGCGACTTGGCCTCGAAGGCCAGCGCCGCTTAGTTTCTTTTCTGCCATTGTATTTTCCTTTCACGTATTTGTGTTTGTTGCGAGCGAGGTGGTTGCTCGCCTCGTATTCTCTGGTTTAGCTACTAATCTTTCGCCTTGTTTTTAGCCTTGTCTGCGGCCTCATTCGAGCTTTTAGCAAAGTGAAGAATGCTAGGACGTTTCTGAGTCGAAGAGTGCGTCAAGCTTTTTTTCATACGCGTGGTAGCCGAGAACTTCGTAGAGCTCCATGCGGGTCTGCATTTTGTCGACGACAGCTTTCTGATCGCCATTGATAGCAATAGTCTGGTAGACGTCTAACGCTGCTTTGCTCATGGCCCTGAATGCGCTAAGCGGGTACAACACCATGCCAACGCCTTGTCCTGCGAGCTCTTCGCAATTAAACAGGGGAGTTTGTCCGAATTCTGTGATGTTGGCGAGAATAGGCACTTTCACTGCGTCGGCAAATTGTCTGTACTGTTCGAGCTCATTTATCGCTTCGGGGAAGATCGCATCGGCGCCTGCCTCTACACAGGCAATGGCTCGTTCGATTGCGGAGTCCATACCCTCGACCGCGAGGGCGTCGGTGCGCGCCATAATGACGAAGTCATCGTCAGAGCGCGCATCGACAGCGGCCTTGACTCGGTCGACCATCTCCGACTGCGACACGATTGCTTTGTTGGGGCGATGACCGCAGCGTTTTTGGGCAACCTGGTCTTCCAAATGCACCGCGGCGGCGCCGGCTTTTTCCATCGCTTTAATCGTGCGTGCGATGTTGAAAGCACCGCCCCAACCGGTGTCGATGTCGACAAGAAGGGGGATCTCGCTTGCGTTGCTAATGCGCTCAACATCGGCAATCACATCGTTTAGGCTTGTGATGCCCAGATCAGGGAGTCCGTAGGAGGCATTCGCGACACCGCCACCCGACAGATAAATCGCCTTATGTCCCGCGTCTTGAGCAAGCATTGCGCAGTAGGCATTGATTGCGCCAACTATTTGTAGGGGGTTGTTGTCTTTTAGGGCTTGGCGAAATTTAGCGCCCTGTGAAATCTTCATACGTGCTCCTCAAAGTAATTAAAATTTAAGTATTCATTCTGAAGTCTGGCTGAGTCAGACAAGCTGTGACGGGGTTACGAACCAACGCCTATGGGATTTAGCTCCGAATCGTGATCTAACTGCGCCAACAGGGTCGCCTTAGCGCTAGCAATGTGGCGGCGCATTAAGAGCTCGGCCAACATTGCGTCGCGCTCTTCGATCGCGTCGACAATGCGGTGATGTTCTTTGAACGCCTGCGCCGGACGCGATGGCTGGCTACTTGTCTGCACGCGATAGAGCCTCAATAGGTGATAGAGCTCGTCACAGAGGAGATTGAACAGGCGCGTATTGCCACTAAGAGAAACAATAAGGTAATGGAAATCGAGATCGCCTTCTTTTTGATAGTAGCGCTTGCCGTCTTCAGACTCGATCTGAGCTTCATGGCGCGTAAGAAGGGCGCGAAGTTGAACACAGTCGGCAGTGCTAGCCCGCTCGGCAGCGAGCCCGCAAGCGAGCCCTTCGAGTGCTTCACGGATTTCATAGATCTCAATAGCTTTCTGAATGTCCAGCTCTATAACGCGAGCGCCAACATTCGCTTTGATCTCGACAAGTTTGCAGCCCTCTAAGCGGCGGATGGCTTCTCTTAGTGGGCCTCGGCTAATGCCATAGAGTTTGCTGAGCTGAGGTTCGTTTATTTTGGAGCCGGGAGCGAGCTCGCCTTGCACTATCGCGGTGCGAAGCGAGTCGAAGACCGAATCGGCGCGTGTGCTGCCTGTCGCTGCGGGCAGTAACGCCTCTGTCGGCGCGGCCTCCCCTCTAATATTGTCGACAATTAAGCTCATGGGAGGCGATTATGGGCGGTAAAAGGTCTTTTTACAATATTATTGTCAACAATTTTTAGGGTTGGCCCTAGAAAAAAGCGCTGGCCACGTAAGTGAACAGCGCTATATCGTTTCCTAAAGCGGTGTATTAAAGGCCATTCGGCTCCATGATGGCCTGATAGAGCAGTCGGCGAGACGTGCCTCTCACATCGGGAATGCCGTTACCGAACTGCTGAATCATACCGACAAACACGATGTTTTCGACCGGGTCGACCCAGAACCAAGTGCCCGCAGCACCACCCCAGTAGTATTCCCCTTTCGAATAGCCCTCTGCTTCGACCGGATCTTCAATAATGGCGAAGTCGAGACCAAAAGTTGTGCCATTAGCGCCGAGAATGCTATCGCCGAGTCCCTTGGGGAGTTGATTTCTGTGCATGAGCTCGACTGTGAGCGGCGCGAGGATACGCGCGCCGTCGAGTTCGCCGCCATTGAGCAGCATCTGACTGAAGCGGAGGTAATCCATTGTCGAGCCAACGAGTCCGCCGCCCCCGCCTTCGAAATTGTGCTCGACTAAATAGCTAGGGCCATCGGTAAAACCTTCGCTTGGGAAGAGAGAGCCATCGGGGCCATAAGCATAGACTTCGGCTAAACGATCTGCCTTGTCGGCAGGCACAAAAAAGTCAGTATCGACCATTCCGAGTGGTTGGAAAATATTTTCTTCGAGGAAGTCAGAGAAGCGCTGCCCCGATAGTTTTTCGACCATGTAGCCTTGCACGTCGACCGACACGCTGTAATGCCAGAGCGAGCCCGGCTGCTGACGCAGGGGTATTTTCGCCAATTTATCGATCATGTCTTGCAGATTGGAGGCAGGGTCCAGCACCGCGGCCGCGTTGTACATGTCATCGACGGGAGATTGAGAGAACAGCCCGTAGGTAAGGCCGCCTGTGTGGTTCATCAGTTCTCGCACTGTCATCGGATGATCGGGGGGCTCTGTAATCATGTTGCCATTGTCATCCATGCCTGCGTAGACCTGAAGGTCTGCGAACTCAGGAATATGGAGAGACACCGGATCCGACAGCTTAAAAAGTCCGCGCTCGTAGAGAATCATCATGGCCACGCCGGTAATCGGTTTGGTCATTGAGTAGATGCGAAAAAGGGCGTCATCTGTCATCGGCGAGCCGGCCGCAATGTCGCGCTGCCCAACTGATTCGAAATGGAATATTTTGCCGTCGCGGGCGGCCGCAGTAACGACGCCGGCGAGTTTTCCTTCGTCGACGAAGCCTTGCATGGCCTGGGTTAAACGCGCAAGTCGTTGTGAATCCACGCCCACGGACTCAGGCGTCGCGAACGAAAGGCCTGCCGTTGAGCGGCTTGACTGATTAGGTTGTGCTGCGCACCCGGCGAGAACGATGAGGCTTAGTGCGAGTGCGAACACACCGCGCCAAGTTGAAAAAAGGGGGGTGTTTTTCTTCTTCATAAGGAGGTCGACTCTTTAGTTTGCAGAATAAGTTAACGGATCGAATTTTCGGTCGCAGGATAGGCTCGGCAGCGGCTATTTGTCTAGGGGATGTCCACGCGCTTGAGGCTTGGGAGATAAGGTGGCACTAAATAAACCATGGTAATAATATTATTACCATGGTTTAATAAAAGAGTGAGCAATAAGCCAAGTTACTGGCATGAACGAGAGGTAGGGATGACTAATGAGAACAACAATGAAAATAACAGACTGGGAAAACCGATTCATCGCATTCGAGGGTGAGACGCTAATCGCAGACGGAAACCAGCTTGAGGTCGCGCTTAGATTGAAAAAGCAGGGCGCTGAACCCGCGCTGCGGCGTGGGGAGGTGCTAATTTTCGCAGGGGCCGATGGTCGTCAGATAGATTTGCACCTCTCGGGCAGTGAATCTGACATCGAGCGTCGTTATAGGGTTCCTAAGGCAACAGAGTCTGCTGCGCCGATTGTGGGAATTGGAGGGATAGCTGCCAAAGTGGGTGCCGAGAAGAAAACGCGTGGTCGCCCGAAGCTAGGTGTTATAGGGCGCGAGGTGACTCTCCTGCCAAGACATTGGGCGTGGCTCGACACTCAGCGGGGTGGCGCGTCTGCAACGCTAAGGAGACTGGTCGATGCGGAGCGTAAGGCAAGCGTTGACTCTGATCATAGGCGGGCAAGCCAAGACCGAGCGAATCGGTTTATGTCTGCGATGGCGGGGGACCTAAAGGGCTTCGAAGAAGCGACGCGGGCCTTGTATGCGGGCAATCGAGAAGGATTCGAATCGGCGAGTGCTTCATGGGCGCACGACATTAGGCATATTGCTATGAGTATGGCTGCTGATGCGTTTTCAGTTAGCGGCGAGCAAAGTTAGTGCGTAAGTCTGCGGGAATGCCAGTTGGGTGAGTGCTATACTGCTCAATCGAGCACTAAAAGCTGGTTGCCGATCCTATGCACAATAAGCACAATAAGCACAGTACGAACTACCACGACAAGCGCAACAAGACCGCAAACCGCGAAGCCTCCCGCAGCGCTATATTCGGCGTTTCTGAAGTCCAGTCGCAGGGTTTGCCTCGACCAGTGCTCGAGGTTTTAACAGGTCGCGAGCTCGAGATTTTAGTAGAGCGTATCATCGAAAGCGGCGCGCTGGGTCGCTCGCAAACTTACCTTAAGCTTTTGCGGTTTTTCGTCGACGCGGCACTTGCGGGACGTGTGCCTCGCGAGCTAGACATCGCGATTGGCGCACTGGGTCGGGATGAAAGTTTTGATGTTTCCTCAGATTCCGCCGTGCGCGTCGCGGTTCACCAGCTTCGTAAAAAACTAGCCAGCTACTACGCAGAGTTTGAACCAGACTCGGCGCTACGCCTAATTTTACCGAAAGGAAGGCACTCTCTTTGCGTTCTTGAGGTCGAGAGTGCTCTGGCCTCTGTTCCGGCAGGGTCTCCTATTGCCGTGCCGCCGGCAGGTTTCATCAAAAACCCGTTCTCCGTGGTTGCCGCCAGTTACGTGCCGGCGATATTACTGCTCGTGCTTATCGCGCTTTCCGCCAATCTTGTCCTGTTTTCCCGATTTATAAACGGCGCTGACACTCTGGCATCAACGCCTGCTAATCATCCGCTCTGGGCTAGTGTATTGGCTGACGACAAACCCTTACTCATCGTCATGGGGGACTACTACATTTTTGGGGAGCTCAATACAAATGGCAACGTTGCGAGGATGGTTCGGGAATTCAGCGTGAATTCGCGCAGTGATCTCGAAGAGTTTCGCTTTGGCGATATCGCCCATGCAGAAAAATTCGTCGACCTGGATCTCAGCTACATGCCTGAAGGAAGTGCCTTCGCGCTGGCACGGGTCGCACCGCTCCTCGCGCAAAGCGGAAAATCGATCAATGTAACCATGATGTCTGACCTCTCGTCAGCCGATATACGCGCGAATCATATTATCTACATCGGTTATATCAGTGCTCTCGACCGTCTTGCGTCAATGGCTTTTGCCGGCTCGGGTCTCGCGGTAGGACGCAGTTTCGATGAGCTAATAGACTTGGATAATCTGACCTACTTTACCAGTGATGCCGGGCTGCCCGAAGAGGGTCAGCAGTTTCGTGACTACGGCTTTCTTTCTAGCTTCACAGCAAGCCGCGACACTCAGGTTATTCTCGTTGCGGGTATGCGCGATGCCGGCTTGATGCATACAGCACAGGCGTTGACCGACATCGATTCGCTCGATGAGTTGCTATTAGCACTGGGCAATGGAACGAACGAGGCGCTAGGTAACGTCGAGGCGCTTTACGAGGTGTATGGGATAGATAGGATGAACTTCGAGGCTAAACTGGTTTACAGCAAACTGCTTGAGAGCGGCAATTTTTGGGGCTTTGTCGATGGGAGAACGTCGAACTAGGCGTGTGAAGCCATGTGCTGTATGACTCCGGGTTTGCGGCTTTCAACCTTTGAGATTTTGTATTCGTAGCGGGAGGCGGTTGGGTCTATGTCGAGGGCTTCATCGATTGCAGCGCGCAGGTCTGCCTGGGCTGCCTGTCGGGTCAGGTAGGGACCCGAAATACGGACTTGCAGAGTTTCGTCTTGCGGTTCCGAAGCGACAATATAGAAGTTCTTTGCGTTCACGCTTTGCTCTCTCATGTCTTATGCCTATCGGCATTCATGTTGTTCGCACTAGCACTTGCGGAGCGGATTTTAACGCGCCTTAAAAGCCTCGCGCTAGTTATTTTATCGGTATTTGAACTAATTTTGTTAGCCACTTTGAACTAGAAAAATTGGCGCTTTCGCGTAGAGGTTGAGGGGTTGAATTGAAAGCATGTAAGCGAGTGGGGGTGAGTGTTTCCATAGTCATCCCTGTGCTCAATGAGGCGCAAGCGCTGCCGCGAATCCTCACGGCTGTCGAGCAGTTGCAGCAAGGTTTTGAAACCGAAATTATCGTGGTCGACGGTGGCAGCACTGATGCCACCCTCGACGTTGCACATCGCTACCCGTGCAGGATACTTAGTGCACCGAGAGGCAGAGCGTCACAAATGAATGCGGGTGCTGCTCTCGCGACAGGTGAGGTGTTACTTTTCTTACATGGAGACACGACGCTACCTTTGTCCGCCTGCGCCCTAATCAACGCCGCTCTAGGGGAAAGCTCGACTGTATCTGAGGTGCATCGAGGAGCGCAATGGGGTTGGTTTGACGTCAGAATCGACAGCAGCAAGTGGGCCTTTCGGCTAATCGAATTTTGCATGAATTTGAGGGCGAGGCTTACTCGCGTTTGTACCGGTGACCAAGCGCTTTTCGTCCGCAGGGAGTTGTTCGAGTCTGTTGGTGGATATCCAAACCTTGCGCTGATGGAAGACGTTGCGCTGAGTAAAATCTTACGCAAAGCAGCGCCGGCAAACCCTATCGCGGCGCAAGCTATTACGTCCGGCAGACGCTGGCTTAAGCAGGGCGTCGTGCGAACAGTGCTGCTGATGTGGGAGCTGCGACTGCGCTATTTTTTCGGCGAATCGCCTCAAGCGCTCCACAGGCGCTACTACCCTGAGCGGTCAGACAAGACATAAGTTGAGCAGAGACGATAATACAACGATGAAATACCCTCACGCGCAGGTGCTGATTTTCGCGAAACAGCCGATCTCGGGCGCGGTCAAGACTCGCCTAATTCCCGCCATCGGCGTGGACGCGGCCACAAGACTTCACTGTGCCATGACCAGGCGGGTGGGTTCGATGGTGAGCGCCTCGGCACTGGCGGCGTTTAGATTCGCGGTGGCGGGCGATGCGAGAGATGCGCTTTTCACTGAATTTCAACAGGGTCTCACGCCGATTTGTCAGGTTGGGGAGGATCTTGGTGAGCGTATGCGTAACGCAGCCAAGCAGGCATTCGACGATAAGCGTGTGCAGACAGAGGTAGTGATACTCATCGGCGCCGACTGCCCAACTCTCGGTACGAATCACCTCGAAGAGGCGTTGAGGGTTTTAGAGTCAGGTGTCGAAGTTGTATTCGTGCCTGCTGAAGATGGTGGGTATGTGTTGGTTGGAATGCGCAGGGTTGTCGATGAGTTGTTTCAAGATATTGCCTGGGGGACGTCTGAGGTCTTATCGATGAGTCTCAAAAAGCTCTCCGAGGCAGGGGTGAGCACTCAGTGTCTTGCGCCGCTCTGGGATGTCGATACTGCAGAGGATCTCCTTAAACTCGCCTCGCTTGAGCCGCCGCTATGCTGGTGAGGTTATTTTTTAGGCGGATCGCGACGATCGAAGCCAAGCATCTTCTCAGCTAATTTGGCACTGTCGATCTCGAATTTGCCTTTCTCGAGTCGATTGTGAAGCTCAACGACCTTTGTCATATCCATGCTCGGGAGTCCTTCGATGGCGGTGCGTAATTCTGCGGTAAGCCGCGCGAGTTTCTGCAGACCCGTTGCGAGGTCCTCTGCCGTGCGCGCAGAATGCTCACGACTCTCCCGTGCATCGCGCACTTTGGCTAGAACGGCCAACAGCTCATCGCTAGGTGCTCCAGGTGTGTTCTCGGATTTCTTCACTTGAGCTAGTCTCACTCGCATTGGGTCGTCTTAGGGATATCGCAGGACGTAACTATGCGAAACCACCTCTGCTGCGCACCTCAGATTGACGCTGCGAGCCTAGTTTATAACGTCTTCTCGTCGGATATCTTTAAGAAATAGACGCGTGCCCTGTTTGCGCGACTTATCATTGACTCGTTGAGTGGGGCAATGTCTAATCACTTTGGCAGATGATCAAACATCCACTACACGCGCGCGGCCCATGTCTTCAGTAGTCTTCACAGAAAGCCCCCCAGATCTCCCGCAGACCTCACGCGCAGAGACAGCGATCCTGTTGATTGAGGATTGTGATGACGCGCGCCGAGACCTTACGACTATTCTTCACTTTCTAGGAGAAACGGTAGTTGCTGCGACTAGCGCCGCGTACCGTTCGGTGCTCGAGAATCAGACGATAGCTTACAGAAAGGTCGCTCTCGCGATTATCGGCCAGTGCAGCAGCGTTCCCCTGCCGCGGGTCTTGGCGGATCTTGCCGTAAACAACGAGGCGCTGCCCTACGTTTTGATGTCGGCTGTAGAGACGACAGAGATTGAGGGAATTGACCCGGCCGCTCGCCTCAGAATTATGGCGCGCCTGCCTCGCGACTGTGGTTTTCAGCCTCTACTCGATGCCATTCACAAATCTAGACTATTTAATGCGCATTCGAGTCGCCTTCAGGGATCCAACCAAGTACGTGACTTCAACATGTTTCGCAGCTTGGTCGGGGAGAGTGCTGAGATCGAGCGGGTGCGCAAAATGATGGGGCAGGTTGCGAACACAGAAGTGAGCGTGCTCATTACCGGCGAATCAGGTACGGGGAAAGAGGTCGTTGCCCGTAATTTGCACAATAATTCAGCGCGCGCTGACAAAGCGTTTATACCGATCAACTGCGGCGCTATTCCTCGAGAGCTGCTCGAAAGTGAATTGTTCGGGCATGAAAAGGGTGCGTTTACTGGCGCCATTGCGACTCGCAGTGGCCGGTTTGAACTTGCAGACGGCGGCACGCTGTTTCTAGATGAGATCGGCGATATGCCGCTCTCTATGCAGGTAAAGCTTTTGAGAGTCCTCCAAGAGCGCAGCTTTGAGCGAGTCGGTGGTGCGGAAACCTTGCAGGCCGATGTGCGAATCGTCGCCGCCACCCATCGCGATCTCGAAGAGATGATTGCGTCGGGGGAGTTCAGGCAGGATCTTTATTACCGGTTAAATGTATTTCCTATCGAAATGCCTCCTCTGAGAGAAAGGCCAGAGGATATCCCCGTGCTCTTGAATGAATTGATAGCAACGCTCGAGCGCGAAGGGCGGGGATCGGTACGATTTAATTCCCACGCCATTGCGGTATTGGCTAAGCACAGCTGGCCCGGCAACGTGCGTGAGCTT
>JALRKV010000105.1 GCA_023254735.1 Pseudomonadales bacterium
GGCCCTATCTTGGCGGGAATAGAAAAAGTATTCATGCGGGCGACAGATTACTCGCCTCTCCAATAAACCAAATGAACCCAAAAGACTCTTGAGCATCTGAATTCCGCGCTACGTTTTTGCATAAACTTTTCTTGCGTTATCACTTGCGTGTGCGGAATTCAGACTCTAGCCATAGGCCATTTCCAAGAGTTCTCTAACCGACATGAATTCGAAAAACCAATAGACTGCAAAAAAGACGACGATGCTACCGGCGACAACCACCGCAGCCAACTCATCGTCCTTTAGTCCTCGCGGATTTTCTCCTTCGCTTTTTTTTGACTCAGTCATAATCTTCTCCAAGTTGTGCTCACACAGCCGCGCTGTTAGCTAAATCCGATCCAGCGACCAGTCGCAGCAACGGTGAACCACACCATGATGCTCGCGATGGCAGTGAGTTTAATAACCAACGGGCTGACGCCGCTAAGGTCACGGTCGACAAGCGGCTTTCGGACATAAAATGCGAATAGAATCCCCACAGTTAAGGCAAGCATTTTGTACCAGAATACCGGTAGGTAATAGACTTTAACGGCGACCCCGCAGACCATGAAAACACCCGTAAAAACAACCACGGCAAGCGCCCACTTGAACACCTGATGCGAGCCATCAATCACATCGCGCAGCGGCAGAGACGAATACAAGCCTAGAAGGCGGCCATCGCTAAATAAGACTGCGCCGCCTAGCACCCCAAGAGAGACCAAGTGACCGGCTTGAATAGTTGCGAAAGCACCACCCCAGGTTTTGCCTACATAGCCAAACCACGTCGTCTCCATCCATTCGAAGAATGGTAGCAACGCCGTCCAGACCTCAGCTCGCATGCCCGAGAATGAAAAAGCGAGCAGAAGCACTAGCAAACCTGTTGCAATAGCAGCGCGCGGATAAGGGCCGATAGGCGACTGTCGAGTTGTTGCTGAATTCATTGTTCACTCCCTCATGTTGACCCACCTCGCGTCGGCGAGGAGAGCCATGATTCAGAATCTTGTTTGACCATCTATGCACCCTGCAAGCGCACGAACCATATCGGGCTGAGGGTATTCACAATCATACCAATCGTAGGCGATAAAGCGGCCACACAGAACGATCACTGTCCAGAAACCCAGCGATATCAATGCGCCCTTACGCAGCTCAGAAGGTGCTCGAGGCGCATTCTCCCAAGTACTCATAGACTGTGTCATACGCCGATGGAACAGATACGCATTAACCGCGCAGACGACCAAGAGCACCATTTTTATTCTAAACCAGAGACTCTGGGAACTGCGCACTGGCACGGCATAAAACAGCAAGATACCAGTGATAAACATGACAACAAACCCGATCAGCATCGGCGTATTAAGACGCTCGGCAAGACGAGTAGCGGAGACATTGGGCAGTGCCCATCCCAACATCCTCATGTCTATGAGGAAAAGAATTCCAAGGCTTAACATCAACGTGAGCACGTGTGTCGCTTCAATCCAATTGTAGAGATAGTAAGACTCGTGGATCGCAGTGCTCCAAGCGGTGTCGTCGAGCCAAGCGGCCATGTCGAAGATGAGTTGATTCACTAGGTATTTTCCCCTTAATTCGCGAACGGAAACATTCGTCACTGAGTACTTTTAATCTCAGTACTTTCAATATCGGCAGTTTTTATCTGCGTATTTTTGTTTGCATGCTTTTTGTTTGCGTGCTTTAAAAAAGACCGCGCAAGAATAACTCAGCGTTACTGCTGTGGCTATACACCGATTACTCCGCTTCTTTTTTCAAAGGCTACTCGAGAGCGAGTCGACGCTCACTGATTTAAATCAGTAATGCTGCGCGGCGATTACTTACGCTAACCTAGCGCTTGTTTACGAAACTCGGAGGGCGTCATCCCTTTTAGCTCACGGAAAGCGTTATTAAAGGGAGTGATCGATTGATAACCAACCGAAAGCGCAACTGTTAACACTGGCAGATTGGCCTTTTTCGCATCAACCAGTATTTCACATGCCTCAGCCACCCTGTAAACGTGGAGCATTGCATTGAAATTGCGAAAGCCTAGCTCCTGGTGTATGAACGCCCTCAGTTTGTATTCCGGCAGACCGAGTTTGGTGGCGAGCACGGCAATGGTGAGCCCAGCTTCCCGATAGAGAAACCCCTCTCTGAATGCCGTGTTAAACCCATCAATATCGAATGGCGCATTCGTCGACTCAGCAGGCGCTGATTCGCGCTTCGTCACTTTGCGTATAGCCTGTGAAAGTGAGACATAGTCGAATTTCATTGAGACGAGCAGCATACCGAGTGCGAGCGTGGCAATCGCATAGACAGTTATTGCCTGGACCCCTAAGAAGGCCTGTGTTCCGCCATCGAAAACGAAATTTTCGAGAAAGAGCACGAAGAAGATGAGAGCGCCTTGAACCCCAATCACGAACCATCTAAACACGCGACGGTCCTCAACAAGATCGGCGCTCCAGCCCGACAATGTCCAGTATATTGCAAGCCCAACGAAACCTAGTTGCATTAGGTCGAGCACCAAGGCAATGCCTGCGAATACGCTAGCGCCCTGCCCTTCTGTCTGCGACGAGACAATCATAAGAGCGAGTTCAGCGAACACCTGTGAGAGAAATGCAGCTGCGAGCGAGCGGGGAA
Source organism: Pseudomonadales bacterium (assembly GCA_023254735.1). Lineage (GTDB taxonomy): Bacteria > Pseudomonadota > Gammaproteobacteria > Pseudomonadales > Pseudohongiellaceae > UBA9145. Next base: position 2,638 of record JALRKV010000105.1, read on the forward strand.
ATCGATGAGACTCTTGAAAAATCAAGAAGCAGTAGAGCATGAAAAGACCCGAGATACTGCTGCTCGTTACGCCTATGAGCGGCTGCCAGCGGCCAAAATCCAGCTGATAGTGCGGCGCTATGTTCGGCCCTGCCATGCCACTCATAAGATAGAGCACAACACAAAGTGCAATCAGGCCAAAAACGCGTGCGCTGGCAGCGCGTGGGTCAGCTTTCAGATAGCCGACTGCGAGTAGCAACACGCTTAAAATCGCGACAATCTGGGCGGTAAACAGCAGCATCTAGCGATAGAATCCTTTGACTAATTTGGCGCACAGCGACATACGAAGCAAGAATAGCCGAATCGACCTCATCAAATCCATCGGTGGTTTCGTCTCACGCCGATGAGGAAAACACGCGAATCTAAGACTATCACTGCGCCGCGTGATAGACGAGAGCTCTTAGAGAAGGCGTTTTCCATTGCGGGATGATTTGAAAAGAGTCGTGGCGTATCATGCAAAACTTAAATCCCTATTTTGTCTTAGGCGCCTAAGCTGTCACTTAATCTATCGCCTAAGCACATAAACTTGCGGAAAAAGTATGCGCCCTACAATTAGAAACAATGAAAATCGCCGTAAGCCCCTCCACTCAGCGTCTGCTTACACATCAATTGGCACACCAATTTGCAAACCAGTGCTCGCCGTTTTTATGGTTGCTTGCCTGAGTTTTTTAACGCTTTCTTCCCACGCAGCCGACTCCAGTGCGTGGCGGTTGGATGATAGCCTCGATCTACCCGAAGGCCTCTCAGTCTCCGGCGCATTCCGTAGTCGTTTCGAGAACGCTCGCAACTCTGTTAGGCGCGGAACTCCTAATGATCAGGTCTTAACACTCCGCACGAGGATCGATGCGAAATACGTCGAGAACGGCCGGGTGTGGCAGGTCGAGGTGATGGATGCGAGACAGCAGTACGCTGACGCCGACGGCATCTTAGGCACCGGGGATGTCAATGCACTCGACATTCAACAAGCAAGCGTCAAGCTCGACTTGGGTTCGGAGGCCACCACGCTAAAGCTCGGTCGATTTACGACGGATTACGGCAGCAGGCGCCTGATAGCTCGACCAATCTACCGCAATACCTTTAATGCCTTTGATGGCTTCGAATTTAAGCACACCGCGCCCAGCGGCAACCAAGTTTCAGTGTTTGCGACACAGCCCGTGCAACGCCTGCCTGCAGACAAGGCCTCAGTGCTCGACAATGAATTTGAGTGGGATAAATCGAGCGATAATCGCCGTTTCTATGGCATTTTTACCGCACAGCCAGCCCCGTTAGCGGGTAAAACCGGCGGCTATTTCGACCGGCTTAGAACCGAGGTTTACTACTTCTCACTCCGCGAGAACAGCGAAACGGTGCTCGACTCCACAATAGATACGCTAGGCGCGCGCGCCGAGGTTCGCGCTCAGCCCGGTCAGTTTGATTTTGAAATTGAAGGTGTGTTGCAACGAGGGGACAACACAAAACTAACTGGAGAGGGTAACGTCAGCCGCGGCGATCACCGCGCCGAATATGCGTTCTTCGAGCTAGGCTACAGCTTCGATGTTCCGTCACGACTAAGGGTTTTATTTGAAATCGACTACGGTAGTGGCAATGATTTGGAAACGCCGCAGCGACAAGAGCGCTTCAATCAGCTCTTCGGTGTCACGGCGTTCGCCTATGGGCCCACTGGCTTTTATGGCGTCTTTAACGCGAGCAACATCATCACCCCAGGGCTTAGAGCAACTTTTAACCCCGTTCCAACGCTCAACTTGATGGCGTCCTATCGCCACTTTTGGCTCGCAGACAACCGCGACTCATTAGGGCGAACAAAACGAAGCGACCCGAGTGGACTCACCGATAGCTATATGGGCCAACATCTTGATCTGAGAGCTCGATGGGATGTCTCACCCCTCAGCGTGCGCATCGAGGTAGGTGCTGTGTTTTATAAGCCGGAAGGCTTTCAAGAGAGGAATTCGGTATTCACCTATGGCGGCGCCGAACTTACGTTCTAGTTGCCAAGCTTGCCCCTTGTTTATTCAGCATCTATCGAGGGTGTCGTCTCTAGCACCTCAAAAGTCAGACCCGCATGCGACTGTAGGCGCTCATAGAAACGCTCGTTAAAAACGGTTGCCGTGGTCCAGAAGCCCCCTCCGACAGACTTTTGATCGACATCGCGGCGAAGGCTTATTCCTGCCTGCGCGAGCATCTTCGCCGTTGATCCGTAGCCTGGATCGCGATCGCCTGTTACGCGAGTAACCAGCTTATCCCCCGCCTCGGTGGTGCCGATAAAATGCAAGTCGAACATCCCGTTACGCTGCTGCTCTGGTGTGGGACCTTCTCCCGGCTTGGGCAAGAAGAATCGTTGTGCAAACGCCCGAATGGGCGCGATCGCCATTGCAACCATTCCCCACTTCATACCGAACGCGAGTTTCTTCGCCGCCTTACGACCCTTCTCACCATCGCCTAACAGCATGGCTTCATCGTAAAGAAAATTTTTGCTGTAGTGGTTCGGCCACAGGGCATTAGAACGCAGGACAATTCTTGTATTTATAGAGGCCATGATGAAAGGCCCCGCCCACGATCTCATGTCCTCGTCGTATTCGACGCCAACGCTGGGTTGTCGCTGTGTAAAATCGTGCCCCTGAGGGCAGAGAGAATAGCTGTCTCGGAGCTCTTTTTGCAGCGAAGGGTCTTTGGCCGCCTCGCGGTAAACATTAAGACCACTCGCAACTGTGCCGCCTGACGCACCCCCTTTCATCTTAACAACGCGCATCTTTACCCTATCGCAGTAGGCCCCGAACTGAGCGTGGGCGGTCTCCTGAAGATGCCTCACACCTAAATCAGAGGGAATCGAGTCGAAGCCGCAGCTGTGCACGATGCGAGCGCCAGATTGCCTAGCAAGGCCCTCGTAGCGATCTATCATACGTCGAATCCACTGTGGTTCACCCGTCAGGTCACAGTAGTCAACACCCCCACGGACGCAGGCTTCGATTAACAGCTCGCCGTACAGCGCATACGGGCCCACCGTTGAAATGACTAACTCACAGCGATCGCAGAGCTGTGCCAATGACTCAGCGTCTGCTGAGTCTGCAACGATGAGGGGAACCGCTTTTGCGTTTTCTCCGAGCTCTGTTTTGAGCTCATTGAGTTTAGCGCTCGAACGCGCCGCCATTGCCCAGCGCAGATTCGGCTCTCGGTATTCGTTGCATAGGTAGTTGCAGAGTATCTTGCCGACAAAACTTGTCGCACCAAAAACAACTATCTCAAATTCTTTCGTGTTGACGCTCATGCAGATACTTCCAATGATCGGGGGGACGCCTCAGCGTCTCGGGCGTGGCGATAGCTCATCCAGATTAAAAATTGCAAACCAAACAGCAACGCTGCGGCGAGCAGATGCGTAGGCTGCACCAACGCAGGCATGCCGAGATGTCCGAGTGTCGCTCCAGAAATAACGGAAAGAACGATGACCGCAATCATCGCGAGGGTCATCTTGGTAAGTGCATGGCCTAGCCCGAGTGAGGTCATAAGCAGTTTCGCGAGCCAGAGGTTACTAAACAGAACAATCGCCGAAAAGCTTCTGTGGACATAGAAAAACCAAGGCATGGCCTCTATCCAACTCGAGCGCATTTGCTCGCCCTGAAGCTTACTAATGAGATCCGTCATCTCTCGCACTTGCGTCCCCATCGCAACCTGCAGAATCGTCATTCCGAGAACGATATAGAGCCACTTGGGGAAGCGTCGATCGATTGCGGTCACCGGCTGCGATGCCATAATGCCTCGGCGCGCCTGTGCGACGGCGTAAAGCAGCACGCCGACGATCGCGAGCGCCACTAGCATGTGAAGTGTAATCAACCCCGGCATAAGATTGGAGCCGACTACCCTGCTCCCGAGCCAGCCCTGAAAGCCGACCATTAGAAACGCGGCTATCGAGGCCTTCGCGATGGCAGGGTCGTGTGACCGCGTGCGCCACGAAAAAAGCGCGGTAGCCAGTATCATAAAGCCGATAGAGACGCCCAAGAGACGATTCATATACTCGGTCCAGGTTTTGACTACGTTGAACCGCGTTTCCGCATAGCCCCTCGCCGCATATATTTCCTGATAGTTTGCCGGAAGCTGCGCTTCACTTGTGGGAGGAACCCATTGACCGAAGCAGGTAGGCCAGTCGGGACAGCCCATGCCAGCGCCCGACGCACGCACGCTTGCCCCGACTAGAATCAGGATATACACCGCGACGATCGTGATCCAAGCCATACGCCGAAAGAGAACAAGGCTTCGATCGTCACTGCTTGAATGGCTAGCGGGGTTTAGAGTCATTGTCGTCATGAGGAAATCTCGCAGCTTTCTATCAATCTGATGGGGTTTGCCTCGAGCGCAGAGTCATGTGCGAACTTGCTCGCACCGATTCCTCTTGCTCTCTCGAGTTTATTCTCGACCAGACCGCAGTCTGTCGAGCAGCGCCTTGGAGGCATAAGCATCCGTTCTAAGATGCTCACGCTCTTGATACGCCCTAATGGCGCTTCTAGTTTGTCGTCCTACTCGCCCATCGGGTTCGCCCGAGTCAAAGCCTGCGAGATTGAGCAACTCCTGCAACTCCTTCACATCAGCCAAACTCATCGCCTGCTCATTCACGGGCATCCGCTGAATCGGCCCGCTTCCTGTAAAGCGATCGGCGAGATGGCCCACAGTCAGAGCGTAAAAAGTGGAAGGATTGTAGGCAAGGGTCGCGCGATAGTTGTTGTAGGCAAGAAAAGCCGGACCATCGGCACCCGCGGGGAGGATCACCGAGGCATCCATGTCCGCAGTAGGCAAGGCAGCACCCGACACCTGGCGCACACCAAGCACTCGCCACGCCTCTAAAGAACGCCGTTCCGCGACGCCGGCAAGGGAAAAGTCGAAGTCAGGTGGCAACAGCACCTCCCTACCCCAGCGTTCATCTCCCCGCCAGCCGGATTGGCTTAGAAAGTTGGCTGCCGAATGAAAAATGTCGGGCAAGCTGTTCCAAATATCGATTCGACCATCGCCGTCGCCGTCAACCCCGTAGCTGAAGAAGACGCTGGGCATGAATTGCAGTTGCCCCATCGCGCCAGCCCAAGAACCCGTCATGCGCTCAGCGCTGATGTGTCCAGCATCGAGAATTCGTAGCGCCGTAATAAGCTGATCCCTGAAGAACTGAGCGCGCCGCGGATCATACGCAAGCGTGGCAAGCGCCTGCAGGACCGAAAATCCTCCAGTTGCACTGCCAAAATTGCTTTCGATTGCCCAGAAAGCAGCTAAATAATGAGGCTGAACGTTGTATTTCGCTTGGACTTCGGCAAGAAGCGCTGAATGCTCATCGAGCAGCGCCTGACCTCGTTCCACCTGACGAGCCGTTACGCGAAGATTGAGATAGCGAGTGAATGTCTGAACGAATTCAGGCTGGCTATTGTCATATTCGAGCACCTTGGCCAGCGGCGCCTCAAGCGTGCTCAGCGCTTCGAGCGTTTCTGCGCGAATCCCCAAACCTAGGGCTTCGGCTCGCAATCCCTCGACCCATTCGTCGAACGAAAGCGATTGCTCTGAGGCTGATGGCTGGGCCAACGCGCATGACATGCAGAGCAGCGCAAGCGACGCACCCAGAAGTCGAGAGAGGAGTCTTGCTGACGGAAATCGCCATCGAGGAGACGATTTGGAAGGGGATAACGGATTGGATTCGAGGAATTTCATAGCGGCATGATAAAGGATGCGACCGAGAATTAGAATCATCCACTGGTTAATCGGATGGTTGAAGGTAAGCGGCACTTCTTCCCTCTCCGCGCGGCCGCTGCTAGCATCGAGAGGTCAATCAATTTCACAAACCGGTACAAGCCGTGCTTATGCAAAAAACTAGAATCCATCGAAAATATCGGAAACATCGAAGAGCACACTGGGTGCGCAATCTTGCGGTTCCGCTGAGCTATTTTGGCTCCTTGCTTTGCGCCTTGCTTTCCTCCTTGGCAACAGCCGCAGCACCTGGGACGCTCGACGAGATTGCAGAGACCACAGGGATAGGTGCCCAGATGAGTTCGGCAACCACAGCTTCCGGCGAGTTTATAACGTGGCGCGAGTGGATAATCGACTCTCCCGATTTAGCAGGCTTCGCCCTGAGTGGTAGCGACGGACTAGTCGTCGGCGACCTAGATAACGATGGTCGCGAGGATATTGTGTCTGTCCACGAGTCTGACAGCGAATATGATTCCAGTGAATTCGACCCAGATTATATTCCGGACTCAGAGGGCCATGTCCGCATAGCTTTTGCCGGCGCAACACCCACTGACTGGATTAACATCACGCTTGCCGAAGGCACAGATTCCCCCGCCCCAGAGGATGCAGACATCGGCGACTTCAATGGTGACGGATTTCTAGATGTCATTGTTGCAGCAGAGCTTTCACACCTAATTTATCTTCAGAACCCAGGCCCCGAACAAGCCCGGCGGGGCGCGGCTTGGAAACGCCTCATACTCCCTATGACAAAAGGCAATGGCTCCTATATCCGCGTGTTTGCCGCGGATCTCGATGGCGATGGGACGCCCGAGGCGATCGCCGCAAACAAAGGCGCTCAACGACCGGGGCCTGCCGACCTCCTGCGCTCAACGCCAGTCTCCATCTTTTCGGTAACTGGCAACCCTCTACAGGATGCCGCCTGGAAAGAAACAGTGTTAGGCCGCTTTAGTGTCCCACAGAACGCGCAGCCTATGGACCTCGATGGCGACGGTGATCTCGATGTCATCATCGGCAGTCGTGGAGAAAACCGGCTCGCTTGGTTCGAAAATCGCAGCGCTCCCGGGAAATTGAGCTTTGTAGAGCATGCCATCGGAATAGTTGGCGGAACTGCCTCTGGATTTAACCTCGAGTACGCTGATCTAAATAACGACGGCCGGCTGGATATTATTGGCGCCATCGGTACGGAGTCACTTACCTCTGCCCTCGGGTGGCTAGAACAGCCGGAGCAGCGAGATAGTGCGTGGATCCATCACCCGATCGGGAGCCTCGTGCCAGATGCAATCACCGGCATTCTAATGACAGATATCGACAACGACGGCGACAGCGATGTTTTTGTAGGCAGTTACAGCAGTGGTCCCCGTGAAGGCGATGGGGAAGTAACTGCAGAAGATGCCCTTGGCCGCCTAGCGTGGTTTGAAAACCCGGGTGGAACAGCGGTCCTCTCCTCGCTGTGGCGGCGCCACGATGTTTCGAGACGCAAGCGCGGCATGTTCGATAAGTTCGTCGCGAGAGACATGGATGGCGATGGCGACACTGACCTTCTCGGCACTCGCGGTAACAGTGCGCCATTTGATGGAGTGTTCTGGCTCGAACAACAACGCTCGTCGGAGCCACGCGCGCGTTTTACTCCTGCTCGGCAAAACGACAGCCCAGAGATGCCCCTACCAAAGATAAACCTCGAGTAAGCACACGCGAGGTTTATTCCTTGGCGCCCCACTAAAGTCTTGTTATCTTTAGCGCTTAGACCTTCCGAAGCGCTTCACTTTGGCGGCAAAATTAAAACATTAACCTCCCCTTGGAGAGCCGTATGCAATTATTTACGAACTCGCAGTCACCTGTGACAGGCAGTGCGATGATAGACAGCACGAAACCCCTATTGCGCAATTGGTTTACTGCCGCTGCCCTCGGGGCATTTTGTTCGTTGCCCGCCTTCGCATTAGGGGCAGAAGACGACGACTCGAGGGGGCCCGCTCCTTACAATTTCAATACGCAGACTTGGATGCAGCCTTTTGCGGCGGAGGGTTTTTCGTGGGGCGGCACTTCTGGCGTTTATGTCGAATCCACGGAGCGCATCTTTGTTCTTCAGCGAGGAGAGACTCAGCTCCCGAGTCCGGTGCCGAGTGAATACACTAACTTCGCCGGCTCACTGGGTTGGAACGTACTCCGCGGTCGCGGGCGGGTATGGCAAAACTGCCTATATGTCATCAACGCAGAAGGTGAACTCCTCGAGGTTTGGGATCAATGGGACCATTTATTCACGGGAACCGATGGTCCAGGACCGCATCGCATTAGGATGAGTCCTTACGACGAAGAGAAGCGACTCTGGCTCATCGATGAAACTGGCCACATCATTTATGTCTTCTCGAATGATGGCGACAACTTGCTGATGACACTCGGCGAGAAAAATGTTCCCGGTGAAGACGAGACTCACTACGCCCAACCCCAGGACGTTGCGTTTTTACCAGACGGTAAATTCTTGATCGCCGACGGCTTGAGAAATACGCGCATTGTCGTGCGTAATGCCGATGGCAGCTACCACTCGGAGTTTGGTGAGCGCGGCAAAGAGCCTCATCAATTTAGCAGCGTTCACTCACTCGCGCTTGGACCAAATGAGAGACTGTATGCCCTCGACCGCGACAATCGCGACATCAAGGTTTTCCAGCAGGTTGCCGCACGCGATTCCGAACGCTATCCCGAGTATGAGTACGTGACAACATGGGGCGGCTTAGGCATGCCGCTCGATATCACAGTAAGCGAGGACAGCGCTTGGGTTACAGACCTCAATCCTCCCAAAATCGTCCAGTTTAATCTCGATGGCACGCGTCATTACTCGTGGAATTTACCCACCGAAGGCCCCGATTTTTGGATCGAAATGCATTCTTTGTCAGTCGACGTGAACGGCAACCTGTACGGAACCGATAACCAGGCAGGCAGACCGCAAATGCTCTCACCTAAAGCAGATGCGGATCCTTCGTTAATTGTCAAACGGCCCTACGTTCCGCGTTAAGCAACGTGGCTAAATAAAAAAGAATTGCAATATAGCAAAAAGAGGCTAGGCGAAATTATGTACGGAATGATCCACAAAGCGATACGCGACATGGTTAAGACCGTACATGGTGAGCAGGCTTGGCAGTCGGTTTTAAGCGAATCCGGTGCGTCTGATGGCGACTTCCTTTCGCTTCGCAGCTACGACGATGACATCGCGTATAATCTTGTCGGCGCATGCTCGAAAATACTCGGCGCGCCCCCCGAAGCCTGCCTCGAAGATTTTGGCCGCTTTTGGGTCCTGGTCACGGCCTCTGAGCATTACAGCGACATGATGAGAAGTTACGGTCAGGACACGTTCAGCTTACTCAACAGAATGAACGAGATGCATGAGCGAATAAGCTCCACGTTCTCGGGATACAAGCCCCCTTACTTTACGGTAGAGGTCATTGATGAGCAGCATTATTTGCTGCACTATCGAAGCATACGTACGGGGCTAAGTCCCTTCGTCGTCGGCTTAGTACAAGGGCTGGGTGAGTTTTATAACGAGTCGATTAGCATAAGCCTTGATAAGACGGAAAACGAAAATGGTGGAGAATACTCTGTCTTTTCAGTGACCCGAGGCCCGGCTTCGAGCGAGTGAACACGCGATGAGTTCGAGTCTCGACCTCTGCTTACGGCTGTTCCCCTATGTGATTTGCATGGATGCGGAGGGTCGCATCAATTATGTCAGCGACAAGCTGTCGCCGCGGCTGCCTGACGACGCCATTGGTAGCACGCTCTCCCAAAGTTTCACGATACTAAATCCTGCGCCGAACGCACTAGACTGCACGCAGATAAGCGACCAGCACATCGGCAAGCTCTTCTTGATGCACACGCCAGACAAGAGCATGGCATTGCGAGGACAGATTGTTGATGGCACGCTGCGAGGGGAACCGGTTTACTTTTTTGTCGGCGCACCATGGAGCTCGTGGCTGTATGAGAACAGTAAAAGAGTCTCCCTTAGCGCCGACGAATTCCCTATTCAGGACAGTCAGCTAGAACATCAAATGTACCTGACGACTCAGAATATGATGCGCGCAGACCTCGAGGAACTCGGAGACGAGCTAAGCAGGGCGCGCGTGAAAGCCGATGCAGCGAACGCCGCCAAGACAGAGTTTGTTAAACACATCAGCCATGAGATTAGAACGCCACTGAATGGCGTCATCACCTCGCTCGCAATCATGGCTGACCCACCTCCCAACTTGGCACTCGATCGCCTACTCACTATTGCTAGCACGTCTGCAAATGCGCTTATGGATCTCGTGGATGACGTTCTCGATTTCGCTCGCATTGAAGAGGGAGCGACCACCAACAACCCTGTCGATTTTAGTCTCAAAGCGCTCGCCCGAGATTTAGAAACCTCCTTCAGTGCTCGCGCTGAGGAACGAGGCATAAAGATGCGAGTCTATCTAGCGAGCGATATACCCGATCACATCCGATGCGACAGAAAGGCTTTTCATAAAATATGCCTAAATCTCATCAGCAACGCGATCAAATATTCGAAAAGCAAGCTGTTGGAATTAAGCTTTTCAACCAAACCCGCCATCCCCGCTGCTATGGGCGCGAGTGACGCGACAGACGCCCAAATGCTCGTTTTTGAATGTGCCGACTACGGCATTGGTATTGCCGAAAGCGACCAGGCTTCGGTGTTCGAGCCTTTTTGGACATCACCCGAGGTAAAACAGGGCAATGAACAAAGCACGGGGCTTGGTCTCTCCATTACTCGCGAGTTGGCCCGGGCTCTGGGAGGCGAGCTTACGCTCGAGTCTGAGCTGGGCAGTGGCGCTACTTTTACCTGTAGCATCCCATTCACGCTGCCGAAAGCCCCCTCTTCGGAAACCGCGAATCTGGACGCGAAACCAAAGTACCAAGGCAAATTCCATGGCCAAGTCTTATTGGTAGACGACAATGCTATCAACCTCGAATTGGGCACGATTTTATTGAAGCGTGCAGGCCTCGAAGTCACTGTCGCGAGTAATGGGCGCGAAGCGGTCGAGCAGGTGACTGGCAAAGCGTTTGACCTTGTCTTTATGGACATCAGCATGCCCATCATGGGCGGCATTGAGGCTACCGAGACCATTCTTTCGATGCCGAATAGAGCCGATACCGTGATTATCGCCCTGACTGCTAACGTGTCCAGCGACGATATCTCTCGGTATAAACGCGCGGGGATGCTCGATACGCTCGTTAAACCAATTGACCACGGCGAGTTGATGAAGCTCTGCGACGCCTATCTCGAGCCTGCTTGCGAGGCATTAGACGAAGCGGACAAACCTGCGCCGCAGTCGAAGCAAGACGGATTGGATGCGCCGGCTAATAAGTTAAGCAGCCCTGAAAACGGCCCCGCTCTTCTCGACAAAGATCGCCTGCAACAGCTCAAAAACGATATAGGCACAGACAATTTCGATCGTATTGCACTGCTGTTTTTAGAGGAGACACGCTCGCGCATCTCAGAACTGTGCCAGTTTCTCGTGTCACAAAAGACCCAGGATATTTCGAGTTCGGCTCACCGACTCGCCAGTAGCTGCCTCGCGTTCGGGTTAGCGAAACTTGGCAATACGCTCCGCGAAGCGGAGGCTGAAGCGAAAGAAGGTAATCTGCCGGCTTTACAACCAGACTCCCTTAGTCGATTGGCTGAAGAGTCGCTGGCAGTCCTTACGCAGTCGCTGCGCTGACTCTTATCTGGACGATCTCTCTGCGCTCCCTAACCTCTCTATTCTCTCTATTCTCCCTTACTGGCTGTCTAATCTCCCCTACCGGCTGATTGTGCTGGTTGTGCTTGAGACGCGCGTTACAGCCACGAAACAAACTGATACCAATAAAAACTGTGGGTACTTTGCGCCGTCAATTAGAATGTATCACATTGTAACCAAGCTAAGTTGGACGATAAACGTGAAGAGCAACCCGAAAGTCGTCGTAATTGAAGACGATGTAGTCTTTGCCAATTTATTAGAGATTAGTCTCCGCAATAACGGTTATGACGCCTACATTATCTCTAGTGCGAAAGAAGCCATTGAGTTTATTCCCGCGTCGAAGGGCGTGGATCTTTTCATCGTTGACTATGATTTGGGAGACGTGAAGGGCAATGGTCTCGACCTCTGCCGCAAAATCAAAGCGTACGCACACAAACCAGTTGTTATGCTCACCGGCGAATCCTCCACAGATACGACCGTCGCCTGCCTCTACGCGGGAGCCGATCAGTATGTCCTCAAGCCCTATGATCTGAAGGAACTTCTCGCTCGCATCCATAGCGCTCTCTATAACCAACCAAAACCACCCAAAGACACGAGCAGTCACAAATTGTCAGTCAATGACGTCGAATTGGATGGCATGGCGAGGACCCTGACCTGCGGGACGACAAGTGTAAAACTCACCGAGCGCGAACTTGCGGTCGCCGAAGTGCTGTTTGCAAACCATAACACCGAAATCAAAAGGGACTACATCTACTCCGCCGTTTACGGGCATCAAATGAAGGCCTTTAGCCGAGCCGCGGATATTCTGATTGCGCGTTTCCGAAAGAAACTAAGAGAGATTAGTGATGATCTCCTTATCCTCCCCACTCGCAGTGCCGGTTACATACTCGTATCAAAAAGCAACGCGCAAGCAGAAAAATAGCTCCCTGAGAATTGACGTATATGAATGTGGACAACGACCAGCCGTTCGATGATAAGGCTTTCAGCACGCTACTCAACAGCGACGACGTCTCCCTGCTTTCTCCCCTATTCGATCGCGCGCTTGATTCACTCATACAGTTCGTAAAAGAGCCGATTTCGGACTACTCGCGGCTAGAATTCGATACTCATAAACTAAAAACAACCTGCACACAGCTGGGCGCGAAGCGCTTAGCCAACGTCTTAGCTGCGCTTGAGAAAGCAGCAGCCCAAGGCGACGCTGATCGATGCGACGCATTGAAGAGAATTCTAAAATCCGAATTTGCACGGATCGAGAACGCGCTAAAAAGCCACGCAAAGAAACTAAAACAGCAAGCCCGATCTAGCTCATAGCCCGCTTGCGTGCTATCGTTTATTCACTCAACTTCTTCCCGCAGCCAAAATTATGCAAAAGAAAATTCTTGTTCTAGATGACGACTTAGTTGTCACGGAAATACTGGGACAACTAGTTAAAAACCTAGGGTGTTATCCGGTTATCGCGCATAACGCCCCAATCTTGGCGTCTGCGAAGATAAAAGAATTTGATGCCATTCTTTTAGATCTTTGGCTCTCCGACTCGACAGCAGAGGAATCGCTAGAGGCAATTGCGGGACAGGCGTTTCGGGGACAAATTGTG
>JALRKV010000155.1 GCA_023254735.1 Pseudomonadales bacterium
GGTTTATGTAGGGGATTGGGAAAAAGGACTTCGCAGCGGTCGAGGAACCTATTGGAATGGCGATGGCAAACTCTATATCGGCGAGTGGCGAGACGATAAGCGCAATGGCCATGGCTCGTATTTCTTCGGCCTGCCACGTTGGGAAGAGAATAAACATTCCGAATACTGGCTAAGCCAAAATACGGAAAACTACACGGGCGATTTCGTTAACGACCATTATCAGGGCGAGGGGACTTATCGCTGGCCTAATGGACAGCGCTACGAAGGAAGGTTTTTCGCGAGTAAAAAGCACGGCCCGGGCACATTCTTTTACGCGACCGGCACTCGGCGCAACCAGGTATGGGAATACGGTCAGTTTGTCATGTAGGCAGCGAAGGATTGAATGCGACAATGGATTTACACGATCTCAGACGTGAGTATTTGATGGGTGAGCTGCGCAGAGCTGATCTTTGCGAGGATCCTCATGATCAGTTTGCTAAGTGGATGCAGCAGGCGTTTGACATGGAGGTCGTGGATCCGCCGGCCATGACAATCGCGACAGTGGATGCCAACGGCATGCCGAGCCAGCGTATTGTGCTGCTCAAGCATTTTGACGCCAGTGGCTTTGTTTTCTACACCAGCTATGCCAGCCATAAAGGGCGCGACCTAGACTCGAATCCCAATATTAGTCTTCACTTCCCCTGGCACAGCGTTGAGCGTCAGGTGCGGGTAAGTGGCGTAGCCGAGCGGCTTAGCGTCGAAGACTCGCAGCGCTATTTCCATAGCCGGCCACGAGGCAGTCAGCTGGCAGCCGCGGTGTCACCGCAAAGTCAGGTGGTTGCGTCGCGAGATGCGTTAGAGGCGGCGTTTGCGGAACTCGATAAGCGTACCGAGGGAACCGAAGTTCCCTGTCCTTCGACGTGGGGCGGTTACAGAGTTCGCGCGACGCAGATCGAATTTTGGCAGGGTGGCGCGAACCGCCTGCACAATCGTTTTCGCTACACGCGAGAAGGGTCGAGCTGGAGAATCGAGAGGCTCGCGCCTTAGCTATCTCAGCCGCCTCAGCCGCGCCACGCCTTAAGCTTTTTCTTTTCGAGCACTTTCTTAAGCCGCGCATACTGCGGTAGTCCATTTTTATATTCGGGATAATCTTCGCCCTGAATAAGTGGCGCGAAATACTCGCGAGCCGCGTCGGTAATGTGAAAGCCATCACGGCTTATGTAATTGCGCGGCATCATTTTTTCGACGTTGGCGACGTCGGCTAGCTTAGCCTCGCCGATGCGCCAGCTGTATTTCTTGCCTTTGCCGCGAATGATCGCGGGCATGACCGCTGTCTTGCCCGCGAGCGCAAAATCAACGGCAGCGGCGCCTACTGCATAGGCCTGTTCGACATCAGTGGCAGAGGCTATGTGCCGCGCCGAGCGCTGTAGGTAGTCCGCCACCGCCCAGTGATATTTGTAGCCGAGCTCTGCCTTGATCATGTCGGCAATAAACGGCGCGACTCCGCCGAGCTGTGCGTGGCCGAAGGCGTCTTTGCCGCCGGCTTCGGCGAGAAAACTGCCATCGGCATTCTGAACGCCCTCAGAGACAACGACCGCGCAATAGCCGAACTTCTTTACGCAGCTCTTCACTTTCTTAAGAAACTTTTCGCGATTGAATGCAATTTCGGGGAACAGAATGATGTGCGGAGCATCGCCTTCCTGTTCTGCGGCTAGGCCAGCGGCGCCTGCAATCCAGCCGGCATGGCGACCCATAACCTCCATGACGAATACTTTGGTCGAACTCGCGCACATCGACGCAACATCGAGTCCGGCTTCACGAATCGATACCGCAACATACTTTGCTACCGAGCCGAAGCCTGGGCAGTTGTCGGTAATGGGCAGATCGTTGTCGACAGTTTTTGGCACGCCTACGCACGTAATCGGATAGCCTTTGTCGATGGACAGCTGGGCAAATTTATTCGCGGTGTCCTGCGAATCGCCGCCGCCGTTGTAGAGAAAATAACGGATGTTATGCGCTTTAAACACTTCCATGAGGCGCTCATACTCGCGCGCATTCTCTTCGAATGATTTGAGCTTATAGCGGCATGAGCCGAAGGCGCCGGCAGGCGTAGAGCGCAGGGCCGCAATCGTTTTGGCAGACTCTTTGTTGGTGTCGATGAGTTCCTCATGCAGAGCGCCGACGATACCATTGAGTCCCGCATAGACCTTGCCTATTTTGTCTTTGTGTTTGCGCGCGGTTTCGATAACACCGCAGGCACTCGCGTTAATTACAGCGGTGACACCGCCGGACTGTGCGTAGAAAAGGTTGGCCTTGCTCATGATTGGGTGCTCACGTTTGACTAGTTATTGGCAGCGCTTCCTGCCGCCGGCGCATGAATGGCATCTGACACCGCCATTACTCAGAGCCGCGCAGTTTACTCGCTGGTGCGCCTCGCCGCAATTTGGCCTGTTTCGCTGCCACGGCCAGGGCAACTGGCGCTTGTCGCAATCGCGAACTTTCGCGAACTTTCGCGAAAAAATATAGACAGGGATGCCCAAGGCAAGTCTCATGCTTGCCTGTCACTAGCGATTAATGCACCATCGCAGCCCTGTTTTAGTAAAAATTGAGCATAGCTCACTTAGGATATGCAGTGAAATTGATTATTGGAATGTCGGGAGCGAGTGGGGCCATCTACGGTATTCGGCTTTTAGAAGTACTAAAAGACATCGCCGATGTAGAGACGCACTTAGTCATGTCGGACTCTGCCAAGCTAAACATCGCCGTCGAAACTGACTTCAGCGCGAAGGAGGTGGAGGCACTGGCGGATCGTGTGCATTCCAATAAGGATATCGGCGCGAGTATCGCGAGCGGTTCATTTCGCGCCGACGGCATGGTTGTCGCACCGTGCGCGATTAAGACACTGTCGGCGATTGCTAATTCCTACGCCGATTCGCTCATCGTGCGCGCGGCGGATGTGATACTCAAAGAGCGCAGACGTTTAGTTTTGGTGCCTCGCGAAACGCCTCTACATACGGGGCACTGCGAGTTGCTGCTCAAGGCCAGTCAGCTCGGGGCAATCATCGCGCCTCCAATGCCGGCGCATTACATCAAGCCTCAGACAATCGACGATCTCGTTAACCATCACGTCGGCCGCATGCTCGATCTTTTCGATATCGATCCGGGACTCGTGCAGCGATGGCAAGGTGTGCAGCAGGCGGTCGCTAGCGCAAAATAGCCACTGTTTAAACGAATAGCGGTATAAGAAGCAGGAGTTTTCATGGCAGCAAACCTTTTCGACCTACGCGGTAAAGTCGCGCTCATCACCGGCGGTAATAGTGGTATCGGCCTCGGCTTCGGCGAGGGGGCGGTAAAGCACGGCGCAAGCGTGTGCTTGTGGGGAACCAACGCTGAGAAAAATGCATCGGCGGTTGCTACGCTCACCGCACTGGCTCAGGAAAATGGCGATTCGCAGCAGAAAATTCACTCGATTGTTTGCAACGTCGCGGATGAAGCCGCGGTCGAGGCAAGCTTTGCCGAGACTCTCAGCGTGTTCGGCCGCGTCGATTCGTGTTTCGCGAATGCAGGTGTCGCGCGCTCGGGCCGCTTCGACGAAACGACGACCGACGACTGGCGCGCGGTGCTCGATGTCAATCTAGATGGACTCTTCTACACGCTGCGTGCCGCAGCAGGGCATATGCGCGCGCGAGCAGAGGCGGGCGATGCAGGCGGTCGACTCATCGGCACTGCATCGCTCGGTGCGCTTATGGGTATGGCGCGTGTAGAGGCTTACGGCGCGAGCAAGGGCGCTGTCATCTCGATGATGCAGGCGCTGGCAGTCGAGTATGCGCGCTTTGGCGTTACGGCTAACTCTGTGTTGCCCGGGCACATCGAGACTGCGATGACGGCGGACAACTATGCAAACGAGCGATTCGCCAACGCGGTACTTCCGCGCATCCCCATTCGGCGCTGGGGCGACCGATCAGATTTTGAAGCGATTGCGGTTTATCTGATGAGTGATGCGAGCAGCTATCATACCGGAGACAGCTTGCTTATCGACGGCGGGTTCTTTATTAACTAGCCTGAGACTACTCAAAGAGGCGCGCGAAATAAAAGCTGACGCGAGCCTCTTATTGCTGTACCTTGCGCGCAAGTCGATCAAGGCACTTTTTTGCCGTCGACTGTGCTTCTACTGAGTCTAGCTCCCCTTGCGCGCACTTATGCGTTTCTGGCAAGCAGGCTAGCGACCTTTCGAATGCACACTCGTGCACCTTGCCACCTAAGTTATCTGTTGCCGCCTCACGCGCAGCTAGCGGGCGTTTCGTGCGCAATTCAAACAGAGAAATTAGAGATTTTTATGACATTTGCAAACCTCGGCCTGTCCGATTCACTCCTCAGCGCCGTCGAAAAGACCGGCTACACTAAGCCAACACCCATTCAAGAAAAAGCGATACCCGTAATCCTCAGCGGTCAGGACGTTATGGCAGCCGCGCAGACCGGCACCGGCAAAACCGCTGGTTTTACCCTTCCGCTTTTGCAGCTACTTAACGGCGAGACCAATAAAAAACCGGACACGATGCGCGCGTTAGTCTTAACGCCTACCCGCGAGCTCGCCGCACAGATTCAAGACAGCATCGAAACCTACGGCACGAATGAGAATCTGCGATCGGGCGTCGTGTTCGGCGGCGTGAACATCAATCCGCAGAAAACGATGCTGCGCAAAAGCCTCGATATTTTGGTGGCAACGCCGGGTCGCTTGCTCGATCTTCATCAGCAGCGGTCTGTGCATTTCGACAAAGTCGATATTCTTATTCTCGACGAAGCCGACCGCATGCTCGACATGGGCTTTATCCGTGATATTCGCAAGATTTTGGCGCTGCTGCCCAAGAAACGACAGAACCTCATGTTCTCTGCCACTTTCTCGGACGACATACGCAAGCTGGCAAAAACAATTTGCCATCAACCTGTCGAAATCGACGTTGCGCCGCGTAACTCGACCGTCGAGATTATTACCCAGCGCATGTATCAGGTAGAGAAGCAGCAGAAAGCACAGCTCTTGAGCGCGATTCTTCGTTCTAATACTGCGCAGACGCTGGTCTTTAGCAGGACTAAACACGGCGCCAACAATCTAGTGAAAAAGCTGTCCAAAGACGGCATCACGGCCGCGGCCATTCACGGCAACAAGTCGCAGGCGCAGCGCACCAAGGCCTTAGACTCGTTTAAACAGGATTCGATTCAAGTACTCGTTGCAACCGATATTGCTGCACGGGGTATCGATATTCATCAGCTTGAGTCGGTGATCAACTTCGATCTGCCGCATGTCCCCGAGGACTATGTTCACCGCATCGGTCGGACCGGACGCGCGGGCGCCGGCGGTCTGGCTATCTCATTGGTCAGCAGCGACGAACGCAAACAGCTGCGCGATATCGAGCGTCTCATCAAAAAGCCCATTCCTAAGGCCGACATGAAAGAGTTCGATCTTACGCCGGTTGCGGGTGCAGAGGACTATGTCGAAGAAGCGCGTCCGCCTCGACAGCCGCGGGGTAACGGTGCGCGTGGCGGTCGTAATGGGCGAGGCGCCGAGGGTGGTGCGGCTAACTCTCGTCGCTCTTCTGGTACCGCAGCGGATGACGCGCGCGGTCGTGGTCGCTCTCAAGGTGCGGGGCAGTCGCCGGGCCGTGCCCAGACCCAAACCCAAACCCAGAATCGACGCCCTAACCGCGCGAAGGCAAAGCCAATGCCGCGCGATGAAAACGGTGATCGTAACGGTAATCGAATCGATGCAGACGACAATCGCGGGAATCGCGCCCCCTCTCATGCAGCGAATTCGCGCTCTGCAGGCGGTCGAGGTGCCAATGGTACGGCAACTACTCGTTCGCGGCGTCAAGGCACAAGCGGACAGCGAGCGGCGCCAGCGAAATCCGAGAGCGGCGGCTCTCTGTGGCAGACGATTCGAGAGAAGGTTCGTCCTACTCGCTAGCGATTAGTTTCGCGTTTCACTTTTAGGCTAGGGCGATGCGTACTTTTTCAGCAAAGCCCGCATCATGAGCGTCGGCAATCCAAACAACTTCGTTTTTCCATTCTGCGTTACTGTCGCCGCTGCTCGCGGTCAATAAACCTAAGCTCGAAGAGAGGCCGGCGAGTTCGGGATCTTCGACACCCGTGTGGCGTTCGGCGTAACTCGTGAGCATCTGCTGTTGCCACCTCTCAGCTTCGAGTTCTAGTGCTTTTACTTTGCTTCTGAGCGCTTCGAAGTCGTCGCGCCGAGAGAAGTCTGAGACACTCATATCCGAGGGCCAACCCTTCATCTCTGTGCGCAGTGCGCGCAGAGGCGAAATCATTTTGCCTCGCCATGTATCGCAGCGAGCGATGACTTCCTGCATAGCTTCTTTGGTTAAACAGCGAGAGTCGGCGGCCAGCCACAAACAGAAAAGGACCAGATTAACGTCGAGGTTGTGCCGGTTCTGCAGCGTTAGGCAGGCATCGGGCACGCCCGGTTTGTCGTAGAGCGAAAGCGAAAATTCCCACAGGGTCACAGAAATGGTCTCGTTGTCGGGGTTAAAGTAGGGTCGAGTCAGGCTTGCCGCAAGGTTTGCCTACCCAGTGCTGCAATGCTACCCGAGATTCATGTTATAAACACGGTACATCCATGAAAGAGGCGGCCCGCGGAGCCGCAGAACCAGGCCCTATGCATATTCATATTTTAGGTATTTGCGGCACCTTTATGGGCAGCCTCGCGATACTTGCCAAACAACTCGGATTTGAAGTCAGCGGTAGCGATGCAAACGTGTATCCGCCGATGAGTACGCAGCTAGAGCAGCAAGGCATCCGTCTCTGCGAGGGGTTCGATCCTAAGCATCTGCGCCCTGCACCCGATCTCGTGATCATCGGCAACGCGATGTCCCGCGGGAATCCTAGCGTCGAGTACGTGCTCGATCGAGGGATTCGCTATACCTCGGGGCCTGAGTGGTTAGCTACGAATGTGTTACACGGCCGCTGGGTGCTCGGGGTTGCGGGGACGCATGGTAAAACGACGACCAGCGCCATGCTTGCGTGGATTCTCGAATACGCGGGTATGAAACCGGGCTATCTGATCGGCGGTGTGACGAATAATCTTCCGGCGTCAGCGAGTCTCGGCGACTCTATTTTCTTCGTGGTGGAAGCAGACGAATACGACAGTGCGTTTTTCGACAAGCGCTCGAAATTCATTCACTACGCGCCGCGTACGACAATTTTAAATAACCTCGAATTCGATCACGCGGATATTTTCGATGACCTCGAGGCGATTAAGCGTCAGTTTCAGCACCTCGTTCGAACGCTTCCGAGCAACGGGCTTATTCTATCCGGCAGCGGCGAAGAGGCGCTTGAGGATGTTCTCGCGCGCGGTTGCTGGACTCCGCGGCAGAGCTTCGGCGTCGACGCGGTACCAGCGGATTCGCTCGCGCTGCTCGATGCTGGCGGCGTCTACTGGAATGCCGAACTCAATCGCGATGACGGCAGCCGGTTTTCCCTGTCGAAGATGGGCGTAGGTGGCGAGCCTATCGAGTATGTGCAGGTCGAATGGCAGATGACCGGGCGCCACAACGTCAACAATGCGGTCGCTGCGATCGCGGCGGCCCATCATGCAGGCGTTCAGGTCTCGACGGCGGCGGAGGCGCTCAATCATTTCCGCGGCGTAAAACGACGCATGGAGCTCAGAGGTGAGCGCCGCGGTATTCGCGTCTACGATGATTTTGCTCATCACCCGACGGCGATCGAAACAACGCTCGAGGGCATGGCGGCGCGGATTCATTCCGACCGCAGCGGCAAATCACAGCGGTTGGTTGCCGTGATAGAGCCGGCATCCAACACGATGCGCGCGGGCGTACATCAGGAGACCTTGGTAGCCGCATGCCAATCAGCAGATGAGGTCGTCTGGCGTCGCCCCGCCAACTCGGGGCTCGACTTCGCCGCGCTCGAGGCCAGCAATCCTGTGCCGAGTCGCAGCTTCGACGAGGTCGATGACATCGTGAGCTACCTCGCACAGAGTGCGGTCGAAGGCGATCATATCGTTGTGATGAGCAACGGTGGTTTCGGCGGCATACACGACAAACTACTGCGGGCGCTTCGGCGCTAAGCTGAGCCCGCGCGTCACCTCAGGATCAAGCTCTATGTCGTTCGCGAAGTTAGAAGACGCCATCACCGTACCCCTTTTCCCGCTCCGAATCGTGCTGTTTCCCGCCGGCAGACATGATCTGCAGATTTTTGAGCGGCGCTACATCGACATGGTTACCGAAAGCCTCAAGTCAGGCACGCCTTTTGGTATTTGCTCCATAGAGGCGGGAACCGGCGTGCGCGCGGCGGATACACAGCACAGCGTTAATCGCATAGGGACACTTGCCCGTATCATCGACTGGAATCAACTCGACAACGGTCTGCTCGGAATTACCATTGAAGGCACAACTAAATTTCGTGTCGAAGACTGTTGGGAGGCGGACTCTGATCTTTTAATGGCAAAGGTTGTGTTGAGCGAATGCGATACCCTAGACAGCGAGCCCATGGCCTACGGAGACGACTTTGCAGAGTTGGTCGAGGTGCTTCGGGGGCTAGAGCAACACCCGCTCGTTGCCGAGAAAAATTTCGCTATCGACTACGATAATCTTTGGCACATAGGCTGGCACCTGAGCGAGCTCATACCGATGAGCGAGCCTAGTCGGCAGGCGCTGCTCGAACTCGACGACCCTCGGGCGCGCGCCGAAAGCCTTATGCAGCTGCTCAAGGATTTATCCGGTGAAGAGTAATCCCACTGTGGCACGCGCATGCTAGCGAAGTTCATCAACACTAGCGGCTGGGGTTCGCAAGAATGGCTCGCGGCGGTACTTTTGGCATTTATCTTCGTCACGATGGGTGTGGTGCTCTGGCGCGTGATTGGTCTTTTTTCGCTTTCGCGCCGCAGGCGTTCGGCACCCAATCTCAGACCGCTGCGCCGCGCACGCGCAGCGAAACATGACCAAAACACTCGAGAGTCTAGATGGGTTTTAGGCGCTGCGGTGTCTGTATTGAGCGTTTCACTGAGTGCGTTGCCCTCGCAGGCTAGCGCGATCATCACGCGGCATGACGTGGCGGACAGCGCCTATGAAATAAATGCCAGCGACTTTCCGGCGGTATTCTTTCTCGAGCAGCAGGGCCCTCGTAAGGTCTGTGCTGCGACGCTGATTCATACTCAGTGGGCGATCACTGCGGCGCACTGCCTTGAGCAAACCTCATTGAAATCCACGCTTGCGAGCGGGGCAAATTTTGTTGTGAGACTTGCCAATGAATCGAGAACAATCGATGCGTTTGTCGTTCATCCCCTCTACGACCTAAGCTCGTCGACTGATGTTGATCTTGCCCTGCTGCACTTTGAAGAACCGCTAGGCTTTCCGAGGCCCATACTGCTAGCCGACGGAGAGGTTGCGGTCGGTCAGCTCGTCTACCTGCTAGGATGGGGCTACACGGGGCAGGGGCTGTCCGGGCGTGATCATGACGACGGCAAATTTAGGCGAGCGAGCAACCGTCTCACTCAGGTGGATAGCCGTCTTAGTATTTTTTTCGATGACCCCCGCATCGATAGGGGTGCGTCGGAGGAGCTCGAAGGAATGCCTAGTCTCGGCGACAGCGGCGGTCCTGCACTCATGAAGACGGCCGAAGGCTATGCGCTCGGTGGTATTACCGTAGGTGAAGTTATCGGCGCGGCGTTCAATGAGGAGACGCAGGGCAGCTATGGCGCTGTCGCTGTATTCGAGTATCTTGGCCTGCATCGGGACTGGATCGCGAGTGTTGTCGGGGCAAGTCTCGAGAGTCGGTCTTTGACGCCGTAATATTTTTTCGCGGTCAGGCGAGCATTAACTGGACTCATTCGGGTCTAGTATCAGACGACACAATTTACATCCATGCTTACGCGAGTTGGTCTTTGCTTCGTACTCGCGCGGGCATAAGAGGAGGCTAGCCGATGGTTGCACGAATTTTTATGGCGTTAGTACTGCTGTTTTCTATTACCCTTTGGGCTGGCTATTACTATCTCGGCTCGGCAGCAAAGGCGGGTATCGAATTTGCGGGAGAAGCAGCGTTTAAGACCGAGGTGCGAGTTGAATCGGTAACCCTGTCTCCCCTCAATGGCAAAGCTAGCATCCGCGATCTGTCGATAGCCAACCCAGCGGGATACTCCGAAGGCCCTGCCGTTGCTTTAGGCGCAATCGACGCGACGGTGAACTTAGGTTCACTTTTCGATGACACGATAGAGATCGAGCTGCTGAGACTTGCCCAGCCGCAAATCAATTACGAAACAAAGATCACTCGCGACAATCTCCGCGCGCTGCTTGCGAATCTGCCAAGTCGCGATGCCGGATCAGCGTCAGGCGACGGGCCTGCTGCGGATTCGGCTAAGAGAGTTCTTCTGCGGCGCGTCGAAATCCTAGGGCCACAGCTGACCGTCTCTGCGGCGGTTGGCTCGACACAGGTGATTCTGCCGGACATTATCCTAACCGACATCGGCGGCGAAGATGGTGGGGCGTCAATAGCTGCAGCGGCCGAGGTCGTGATTAGAGAATTATTAAGCTCGATTGGCGCAGCAAATCTGCCGAGTCTCGATCAGGTGCGGCAGGGCGTCGAAGATCGCGCACGCGAGGAGGCTGAGAAAATCGAAGACCAAATAACGGAGAAAGTAGAAGAGGCACTCGGCACCTCACTCGACGATCTCGGCAACAGGCTGCGCAACCTAAGGAATTAGGTTGGTCGCCTTTTGTCTGAGGGACGCTGATTAGATTGCTGCCCTAGAGCTCCCGCCTGAGCCTAAGTGACACGTTCTCCCCATCGAGCCGTTTAACTGTCGTCAGTTAGACGGCTTGTTTGTTATTATTCCTGCGAAATTTATTCATACCCAGCTATAAACCCTAAAGCGGCAAACGCCGCAGGAGCATTTTTTATGACTATTCAAGTGGGCGACAAAGTACCAGCGATCGGCTTTCAAGTGATGACAAGCGAAGGCCCTAAACCGCTGAGCAGCGAAGAACTGTTTGCCGGAAAGAAGGTGGTCTTTTTCGCGGTGCCAGGCGCCTTTACCCCAGGCTGTTCTATGACGCATTTGCCCGGCTTTGTCGTGAATGCCGATGCGATCAAGGCGAAGGGTGTCGATACGATTGCCTGTATGTCGGTTAACGACGCCTTCGTTATGGGTGCTTGGGGACAGGCGCAGAATGCTGAAGAGATTGTCATGCTTGCCGACGGAAATGGCGAGTTTACTGCCGCTATCGGCCTGTCGCTCGACGCGAGCGGTTTTGGTATGGGACAGCGCGCGCAGCGTTTTGGCATGATTGTCGAAGACGGAACGGTGACGTATCTTGGCGTCGAAGCGCCAGGCGAAATCAAGGTGAGTTCGGCCGATGCGATCCTCGCACAGCTCTAGTTAACCGACGGCCATTTCTCCTCCGATGCAAAGAGCCGATAAGCTACTGCGCATCGGAGGCGAGGGTGCTGAACAGACCGTCGCGTGACACGGGCGAATAAGAATAACAGAGGTTCGAGAATGACAGTGCAATCAGAGTTGGGTGAGAACGAAAGCATAGAAACGCCTTTGAGGTCGCGCATTGGCCTCTTCCTCGGGCCGGCTGCTTTTCTGTTTATGCTGTTCTTCGTCGAGCTCGATCCAAGTAACCCCTTGGTTACGCGAATGGCTGCAGTCATCGCCTGGATGGCAATCTGGTGGATTACCGAGGCGATTCCACTTTCCGCGACGGCGCTTCTTCCTATCGTGCTGTTCCCGCTGCTCGGCATCATGCGCGGGCGCGCACAGTCGGCAGCTGGGCTTATCGACGCCGAGGGGGCTGGTCTGCCATCGGGGGTAGCGCTGGGTGACCTCGATATCGTGTATCCTAACGTCGCCGCACAGTACATGGACTGGATCATCCTCCTGTATCTCGGTGGATTTATCATCGCCACCGCCGTCGAAAAATGGAATTTGCACAAGCGGATTGCCCTCAGCATTCTCCGAATTATCGGTGGTAAGCCCCACCGACTCGTTCTTGGTTTTATGGTCGCTACGGCGTTTTTGTCGATGTGGCTCTCCAATACAGCAACCGCGATGATGATGATGCCGATGGGTATGTCTCTCGTGTTGCTTTACGAAGAGCTCAATGAAAAGACACGACTCGCTGGCGGACACGTGGACGCGCGCGCGCCTAATTTTGCGCTCACGTTGCTTTTGGGTATTGCGTACTCGGCGTCAATCGGCGGCGTTGCAACGTTGATTGGCACACCGCCCAATGGCGTGCTGGTGACGCAAATGGGTCAACTGTTCCCCGACGCGCCCGAATTCGCCTTTATGACGTGGATGTCATTTGCCTTGCCGATGAGCCTCGTTTTTCTTCTCACCAGCTGGGTGTTGCTAACGCGCTTCGTTTTTCCGCTGCCGGCTACCACGCCGTTTAGCGGCAAAGAATTTATTGCCGAAGAAATCGAAAAGCTTGGTCCAATTACAACGGAAGAACGGCGAGTCCGCGGCGTTTTTATCGCCGTTGCGGTGCTGTGGATGACTCGAAAAGAGAGGCTTTTTGGCGAGGAAGTCGACATATTCGGCTGGAGTTATTATCTCGACCTATTGTTCGAAAAATTTGGTGCAGCTCCGATAAGCTCGCTCATCGACGATGGCACAGTGTCTATCGCGATGGCGCTCACGCTGTTTATTATTCCTGCCAGCAAAAGCGTAGGCGGCCGCTTGATGGATTGGGAAGACACGAAAAACGTCCCGTGGGGAATTTTGCTTCTCTTCGGAGGCGGGCTCGCGATTGCGAAGGGCTTTTCAACGTCGGGGCTTGGCACCTATATGGCGAGCCAACTGCAGGTCTTGCTCGGAGATGCGAGTCCGTTTGCGATAGTACTCAGCACCGTCGGATTTATCACGCTACTGACCGAAGTGTCATCCAATGTTGCCACTATTTCACTCGCGCTTCCGATTATGGCCTCTCTTTCGCAGGCGATAGCGGTCCATCCGTTGTTGCTTATTATTCCGACGACGCTCGCGGCGTCCTGTGCTTTTATGCTGCCCGTCTCAACGCCGCCGAATGCAATTATCTATGCGTCTGGGCGAGTGCCGATTACCAAAATGGTCATCGCCGGTCTTTGGCTTGACCTACTATCGGTCATTATTGTCACTGCCTTTGTTTACACCTTAGGTCACGTTGCTTTCGATGTGCTTGGCGATTTCCCAAGTTGGGCCGCGCCGTAGCAATCCAGCAATTGGTTTCGGCAGGGGCTAGCCATGGTCGATGACAGTGCCGGCAGCAAGGAGCAAAGCCTACGACAGCTGCGCCGCGAAAATAAGATGCTGAAGGAAAGAGTCGCCGATCTCGAAGCGCTCGCTCAGCGAGACCCGCTCACTCACATTGGCAATCGTCGTTCTTTCGATAGGCAACTCACGACCGAGCTTGAGCGAAGCCTTCGTAGCGGTCAGCCAACCGGTCTTATATTACTCGATGTCGACGGCTTAAAAGGCATTAACGATTCCTGCGGTCATGCGGCCGGAGACGCCTGCCTCAAGTCGCTGGCGAGAGTGTTAGTCGCTAAAGTTCGACTCTTGGATTCGATTCATCGCATTGGCGGTGACGAGTTTGCGATTGTCCTTTCGGGGTGCAGCGCTAGCGCCGCACTTGTCGTGCGAGAGAATACAGAATGGCGGCTGTCGCTCCCCAGATGCGAAAACCCTCGTAGGGT
>JALRKV010000045.1 GCA_023254735.1 Pseudomonadales bacterium
CGAGAATCGCCTCGGCAAATCCGCGCACGGGGTCAGCCTTAGCGGCGAGCGACTCGACCATCGCAAGGCTCAGCTTACGCTTATCCTCTTCGATTTCTCGGTGTTTGGTCGCGACTATTTTTTCTAGAATAGTCTGATTCCCTGCCTGCTTAATTGAAGAGGTTTGATCTTCTTGCTTTGACAAAATAATTCCTTCTCTGCGGCTGCGCTCGCAAATTTCTTTGCAGAGCTATCGTCTCAACTCAAACGCCTAAGCTTGTGACTGCGCCTGAGTAAATGACGCGAGCGCGTCTAATTTTCCTAATGCATCTCCGCTTCGCAAAATAGCCTGCGCGCGGGCAACACCGTCGACCAAACTGCCCTCAACGCCCGCGACATAAATTGCCGCACCTGCATTTAAGGCGACGATATCGGCTGCGTCTTCGTGAGAATAACTCAGTGCTGCGCGCAGCAGAGCAAGACTCTCTTCGGGGGACTCTATTCGCAGAGAGTCGACGGACTCCCGTCGCTTCATTCCGAATTCTTCGGGCGAGACGACGTATTCGAGCAGCTCGCCATTCTTAAGCTCGCCGACGTGAGTGTCGGCGGCGATACTAATTTCATCAAGTCCATCCTCTGCCGCGACAATAAGTACATGCTCGCTGCCCAGTCTGCGGAGCACGTCGATGAGCAGAGGAATCCACGAGGCAGCATAAACACCCATAACCTGATTGGGCGCACCCGCAGGGTTGGTCAAAGGGCCGAGCACATTGAATACGGTGCGTACGCCAATCTCTTTTCGCGCAGCGATCACGTGTTTCATGGCGCTATGGTGGGCTGGTGCGAACATGAAGCCGACGCCTATCTCGTCAATACAACGCGCGACCGCTTCGGCAGAAAGCCCAAGGGCGACACCCGCCGCCTCCAAGACATCCGCACTACCACTTTTGCTGGACGCGCCGCGGTTCCCATGCTTTGCCACTCGTGCGCCCGCGCAGGCGGCGACCAACGCAGAGGCGGTTGAGACGTTGAATTTATTCGACCCGCTGCCACCGGTGCCACAGGTATCGACAAGGAACTCCCGATTAGCAAGAGGCACCTTCGTCGCGAGTTCGCGCATCACAGTTGCACCGCCGAATACCTCTTCGACACTCGGCCCTTTCATTTGCAACGCGATCAGAAAAGCTGCGTTTTGTGCATCGGTTGTTGCGCCGGACATGATCGCTCGCATCACTTCGATCATTAACTCGCCGCTTAGACCCTGCCCCTGCATCAGCTGCGCTATCGCTGCCTTAATGTCCATGTTGTATCCCTATCCTTGCCTCGCTCTTTCGCTGCGCGGCCTACACGAGGCGTGATGCGTCGAGAAAATTTTTGAGGAGCAGGTGACCCTGCTCGCTGAGAATTGACTCGGGGTGAAACTGAACGCCTTCGACCAACAGCTCTTTATGCCGCACACCCATTATTTCCTCGCGCTCTCCGGCGTCGTCTAGCGCCCACGCAGTGACTTCTAGACAGTCCGGCAGCGTGTTTTTATCAATCACCAGCGAATGGTAGCGTGTCGCGTTAAAGGGCTGCTCCAGGCCTTTGAATACGCCCACTCCTGAGTGTTCGATTGGAGATATCTTACCGTGCATCACACGGCCCGCTCGCACAATATCGCCTCCATATACTTGCCCAATGCTTTGATGCCCAAGGCAGATACCGAGCAATGGTATGCGGCCGGCAAAGGCGCGTATGACCTCCATCGAAATCCCTGCTTCATTCGGCGTACACGGACCGGGGGATATCACGATCTGCTCGGGCGCGAGGTCTTCGATCTCCTGCAGGCTTATGGCGTCGTTTCTATGCACTGCAACGTCCGCACCTAGTTCCCCTAAATACTGGACGATGTTGTAGGTGAAGGAATCGTAATTATCGATCATTAAGAGCACGTGTCTTCCTCTTCGAAGTCGATCGCTAGCCGCGCTAAGCACTTGCGCGATTGAGAGCCATAGAGAGTTGTTTAGCGTTTTGTAGCGTTGTAGAGAACCAAAGAAATCCTAGAAAGCCGAATAATAACAGTCATCGGCGAACCTGTCCCTTTCAGCGACACCGCATCACTCGCAAGGCCGCTTATTGATCCAGTCGGACACGCGAGGCGTTGCGGGTTAGAATTGCGCCTTACACACTAAGAGTATCCCATGCCTACACAAGCTCTCGCCCTCCTCTGGTTTCGACAGGACCTGCGCCTTCGCGACAACCCAGCTCTCACCGCTGCGCTCGCGTCGGGGTCGGTGCTACCGGTTTATGTGCTCGATGACGAGAGTGCCGGTGCTTGGCGTCGCGGCGCGGCAAGCCGCTGCTGGCTGCATCGGTCGCTCGAGGCACTTAACGACGCGCTAGACGGCAAGCTATGGGTGCTTCAGGGCGATGCGAGCGCGGTAATCCCCGCGTTTGCCGCAGAACACGGTGTCACATCTGTACATTGGAATCGCGGCTACGAGCCTTGGCGGATCGCGCGAGACAAACGTATCAAGCAGACGCTAATCGATGCGGGTGTCGCGGTGCAGAGTCACGCAGGCACGCTTTTGTGGGAACCTTGGCACAACCTTAAGAAAGACGGCACGCCCTATAAAGTGTTTACGCCTTATTATCGCAACGGGTTGGCTACGCAGCCGGCGCCTGTTCCTGCAGCCACCGTTAATCCAGCCGAACTCAGCGCTGCACTTTTCGACTGCGCGCAGCCCAAGACCAAAATCGACTCGCTCGCCCTGCTACCGGCGATTAATTGGCACGAGTCGATGTTGTCGCATTGGACACCAGGTGAGGCTGGCGCACAGTCTCAGCTTGCCAATTTTCTAGAGGCAGGAATCGAAGACTACCGCGAGGGTCGCGATTTCCCGGCGCGAATGAGCGTATCGCGACTCTCACCACATCTTCACTTTGGTGAAATTTCGCCTAACGAAGCAGCGTTTGCTGCCAATCAGAGCGGTCAGCGTGGGCACGAGAGTCAGGCCGAACACTTCGTACGCGAGCTTGTCTGGCGGGAGTTTTCTTACTATTTGCTCTACCACTTCCCGAATCTAACCGACGTTAACATGAAATCGGAATTCGACCGCTTCCCTTGGCTCGACGAAGTCGAGCTGCGTTCAGCATGGCAGCGCGGCATGACGGGTTATCCGATCGTTGATGCCGGCATGCGCGAGCTTTACACGACCGGCTATATGCACAACCGAGTCCGCATGATTGTCGCTTCGTTTCTTATCAAAAATTTGATGCAGGATTGGCGTCATGGCGAGAAATGGTTTTGGGACTGCCTGGTCGATGCCGATCTCGCCAGCAACTCGTGCAGCTGGCAATGGGTAGCTGGCAGCGGCGCCGACGCAGCGCCCTATTTTAGGATCTTCAACCCCGTCACGCAGTCACAGAAATTCGACCCCGATGGCGCGTACATTCGCCGCTTCGTGCCAGAGCTTGCCACCCTGCCGGCAAAATACCTTCATGATCCAAGCGCCGCACCGGCGATGGAGCTGAGTCTTGCGGGAATAGAATTAGGGAAGGACTATCCGGCAGCAATTGTCGACCTAAAACAAACGCGCGAACGCGCGCTCGCCGCCTATAAAACGCTGCGGGATTAGACTCACGGCGAACCTTGGGGCTAGTCGCGCTAATCCAGCTCGAGCTGGCCGTCGGCAAGCTGCACAGCGCGAACGATGGCGCGCGCCTTGTTGAGCGTCTCTTCCCATTCGAGGCGCGGCACCGAATCGGCCACCACACCCGCGCCTGCCTGCACATAGAGGCGTGAGTCTTTGATCACCGCGGTGCGGATGGCGATTGCCATATCCATGTTGCCGTTCCACGCGAGATAGCCCATCGCGCCGCCGTAAATGCCACGGCGCTCGGGCTCCATTTCGTCGATAATCTCCATCGCTCGCACCTTCGGCGCACCGCTCAGGGTCCCCACCGGCAGCGTAGACTTTAATACGTCGAGCGCGGTCTTATCTGCGCTCATCTCGCTTTCGACAATCGACGCGATGTGCATCACATGCGAATAGCGTTCGACAAACATTTGCTTGGGCACGGTAATCGAACCGACTTTCGACACCCTACCTGAATCATTGCGACTAAGGTCGATTAGCATCAAGTGTTCGGCGATCTCTTTCGCGTCGGCGAGCAGATCCTTCTCGAGCGCTAAGTCCTCAGCCTCACTCGCGCCACGCTTTCGCGTCCCCGCCAGCGGACGCACGGTGATCTTACCCTGCTCGACGCGCGCGAGTATCTCCGGCGATGCGCTCACAACGTGATGATCGCCTAGATCAAAAAACACCATGTAGGGCGACGGATTCAAATACCGAAGCGCGCGATACACATTGAGCGGATCGCCGCCGAACTCGACCGACATGCGCTGGGAAATCACCACCTGCATTACGTCGCCAGCAACGATGTATTGCTTGATGCGTTCAACGGCACTTTCGAAACCAGCCTGATCGAAATGGCTGACGAAGTCGGCATCACTGATGCCACGCTGAGTAGGCAATGGCGGCAGTGGCGCTGCGTTACTCAGCTGTGCCTCCAATTCATTGATGCGCCGATGCGCGTTGTCGAACGCGTCTGTGTCTGCGGGATCCACCGTGATAACAAACGCGATAGTGCCACGGAGGTTGTCGAATACGACGACCTCCTCCGAGAGCATCAGTAAAATATCTGGCGTATCGAGCGCGCCGGGATCTTTTGCGGGCCCGATGCTTGGCTCGACATAGCGCACGCTGTCATACGCGAAATAGCCAACGAGTCCGCCACCGAAGCGCTGATTGTCGGTTACCTCGGCTACATTGAATCGCGCTTTGTAGTCCTCGATAAACACAAAGGGATCGTCAGTCTTTACCGTCTCGACTATCTGCCCCTGCTTTTCGACTGTTAGCGTGTCGCCCACTACGCGCAGCACGGTTGAACAAGGAAGCCCAATAATCGAAAAGCGCCCCCACTTCTCGCCGCCCTGAATCGATTCGAAGAAATAGCTGTGAGGACCCTTCGCGAGTTTCAGGTACGTGCTCAGCGGCGTGTCGGTGTCTGCGAGCACTTCGCGCACGACTGGAATGCGGTTATAGCCCTGCCGTTTAAACGACTCAAAGGTCGCTCGATCCATATTCATCTGCAGTGTCCTGCTGGTTTAGTGCCTTGACGCTTAGTGATGCGGGTCTGGTGCTTGGCCTAATTCGCTGCGCATCGCCTTGATAGTTTCGGCATAGTCGTCAGAGTTAAAAATCGCCGATCCCGCAACAAACATGTCTGCGCCTGCCTCGGCTATCTTACGAATATTCTGTACGCCAACGCCGCCATCGACTTCCAGTCGAATCTTGTGCCCGCTCTCGTCGATGAGTTTGCGCACCTGCGTGAGCTTACGCAGCGTCGAGGGAATAAATTTCTGACCGCCGAATCCAGGATTAACCGACATCAGGAGAATGACGTCGAGCTTGTCCATCAGATACTCAAGGCAGTGGAGAGGCGTGGCGGGATTGAACACGAGACCCGCCTTGCAGCCGTGATCGCGAATCAGCTGCAGCGACCGGTCGATGTGACCGGTTGCCTCGGGATGGAACGTGATATAGCTCGCGCCTGCCTTGGCGAAGTCGACAATCATCTGGTCAACAGGGCTAACCATGAGATGTACGTCGATAGGTGCGGTAATGCCGTAATTACGCAGCGCGCTGCATACCATGGGGCCAATGGTTAGATTGGGGACGTAGTGGTTGTCCATTACATCGAAGTGCACGACGTCGGCGCCCGCGTCGAGTACCGACGTCACCTCTTCGCCGAGCCGCGCAAAATCGGCGGAGAGAATCGAGGGAGCAATGAGAAAATCTTTCATGCGGGTTCCTTAAGCGGCGACCGAATTGGGCATTTTACAGATTCCGAGGGGAGATGTCCTGCTTCAAGAAAGACAGTTTCAGAATGCTGACCGCCTCTGCCTCGTCAAGCGCGAGCGCGATGGAGTCGGCGAACGGCCTCGAAGGCCTCGCGTATCTCGTGTGCCTTTATATGGGCTCGACGCAGCGCCTCGGGCGAAGGGTTCTGGGAGACAAGCTTGTCAGGATGATGCAGCGCCATTTGTCGATGGTACGCACGGCGCAACTCCTCGGGCGAAGTATCGACACTTACGCCGAGGAGATTGTACGCGCTCGTTAACGAGGGGCTCGGCGCGGGCGCATAGGCGGGACGCTCGCTCTGCGCTGAATTGCCGCGCATCGCCGCGCTCCACACGCCGGAACCGCGAACCTCGGCACACACTTGCAGCATTGCCGACTTGTCGAAACCGAGGCATTCTGCAACCTCTCGCAGAAACTGACGGTCTTTCAATCGCAGACCACCGACCTGCGAGTCTCGCCAACTGTAGCTCGACTTTAGATAGGCCGCCTCACAGAAGGTTTTTAGCACCAAGCGCGCGAGCGTGCTCGCATCGCCAATCGCACGACTCAGGCGCCTCACGCTGACGAGCACATCGAATTCAGGATTTTTACCCTGTTCGAACTCTGCGATTGCGGCAAGTCTTGAGCTCTCTCGCTCATGATCCACTAACCTGAGGCCGAGCTGACTTATTACTCGCTCGGCGAAAGCGATTTCTGACTCGTTGACGCGGCCATCGAGTTTGGCCAGCCGCCCGAGAACCTGCAGGAGCGCGCTGGTGAAAGCCAGCTCTGTGGAGCCTCCGCTTGGCAGCGGCGCGTTTGGATTTTCGCCACTGAGGCGCTGCAGCAGCGCTCGTCGATAGGCTCTGTGCCGAAAACGCATCATGATGATTGCCCTTTTCCAAGGCATAGCGCCTCAACATCGGCGAGTCGCTCTGGGGTACCTACATCGACCCAGAGTCCTTTGTGATGGACCCCACCCACTCTGCCCGCCGCGATTGCGGCGAGCAGCAGAGGCAGCAAGGGCCGCGGCCCACGCTCGCAGCCTTCGAAAAGCGCCCGACTTAGAACGCTTATTCCACTAAAAGTTAGATGCTTAAGCGGTCTTTCTTCAATGCCAGCTTCACTCGCAGCTTCAGCGACAGCGTGAGCGCTAGCGTTTCCCCCTATTTCGATAGCAGCATGCTTCGCAATCCCCTCAAGCAGGCCTACCCTGCCCACGTCGTCGAGCGTGAAATCACCCCGGGGGTTATGAGGCGCGTTGTCTACCAGAACTAGAAAGGCGAGATCGCCCTCACCGGAGTCGAGCTGACTGACAACGGGCGCCAGCGACGCCAGATCGAAATCACACCAAATGTCCGCATTGACCACAATGAAACTGGGGTCTTGCAATAGCGGCAACGCTTCAATAATCCCGCCGGCGGTCTCTAGCCTAACCGGCTCGGCAGAATAATTAATTGCAAGGCCAAACTGCGCACCGTCGCCGAGCGCCGCTTCGATTTGTGAGCCCAAATAGGAATGATTGATCACCACGTCGGTAATCCCTGCACGCTGCACTCTTTCGAGCTGGTGCTCGATGAGCGCCTTGCCTGCTACTTTTAAAAGAGGCTTAGGCGTATCTTGGGTAAGCGGCTGCATACGCTTGCCGAGTCCTGCCGCTAATATCATTGCTCGCATCGAGCCTATCCCCCAGCCTAGGTGCGGCTTGCATCGCTTTCTAGTGCCTGCAACTGTTTCACTGCGCGCGGCAACACCGCATTGTCGAACCAGACGACCATGTCATTGAGCTCGGGATACAACCGCGCGACAGACAAAAAATAGTCCATTACTAAGGGGATATCGGCCAGATAAGCAGACTTATTATCGCGAAGATGCAGGCGCGAAAAGATTCCCATGACCTTGAGGTGACGCTGCAGGCCCATGAGGTCGAAGTCGCGTCTGAATTCAGCATAGCCGCGCTGGCTTATCGCAAGCGAGGTACCGGCTCGGCGCTCGTAGAAAAGGCGCGACCACGCCTCGACCGATTCGCGCGGCCACGAGATATAGCAGTCGCGTAGCAGCGACACTAGATCGTAAGTGTAGGCGCCGCGTACCGCGTCCTGAAAATCGATCACGCCGAGCTCACCATCAGCTAGCAGCATCAGATTGCGCGAGTGGTAATCGCGGTGAACGGCACACTGCGGCTGAGTCAGCGCCGCGTCAGCAAGAAAATCCAAGACGCCCTCTACAACCTCGCGCGCCCGCGCATCCAATTCAAGCGAGAGCAGCCCACCGCAGAACCATTCAGTGAAAAGGCGCATCTCGGCAAGCAGCTTAGGCTTATCAAATGCCGGCAACGACTCTGCGTTAAGCCCCGCCTGCAAAGCCAACAGGGCATCAAACGCCGGAAAATAAAGTGCAGGAGCGCCCTCTTCACCTGCGGCCTTTAGCGCAGGCAATAGCATTCTGTCGCCAAAGTCCTCGAGCAGCATAAAACCCTGCGCAAAATCGACTGCGAGCACCTTGGGGGCACGCACGCCAGCGGCGAGCAACTCGGTGGCGATACGAACAAACGCAGCGTTATCCTCCGTCGCAGGCGGTGAATCGACCGCAATCAGCGCGGTGGGCTGCGCTGAGTCGCCCTCAGGCTGCGCGCCTGTGGGCGATAACGCGAGGCGGAAGTAACGACGGAAACTCGCATCTCCGCTCACAACGGCGAGGCGCTCGGCCGGAAAAGCTGTTGGAAACTGGCGCAGTGACTCAGTGGTCGCCCACACTAACAACTCACGCTCGCGCGTATCGCTCATTTGCACTTAGCCTCTCGCTGACTGCCTTTCGATTATTGAACCATGGCTGACGGGTGCGCCTAGCTAGGCGCCTCGGCGCTAGGAATGGGTTCGCGCATCCCTTATCATGAGCACCCTTGAAAGCGGGTCCTCCGGCTCTCTGTGTCGGTAATCGTGGCAATATGTTTACGATTCGGCGCAGATAAAACACCCCGCATCGATAACCAAAACCGTCGCAGTGCGTTTACTGTTGTAGCGAGAGCCTGTTTCCTAAGGGCGAGAACCAGCCATGCCATGGATAGCCAAAACACTGCAGCCTGACATGCCAGCCCCATGCATGACTGCGAGCCGCGGGCACACCATGGCGGTTCGGCACGCGCGCGCGACTCGCGCTGGGCTAACGCTCGCGATCCTCGGGTTTACCCTTGCGTCTCTTCACGCCACCCCGGCCTTCGGTCAGTCGAGTAATGCCCCGCGCGTAAGCTGCGTCGCCAATGCCGCAGGCGACGGATGGATTTGTGAGACGGGGCAAGGCGTCAACCGAGCCGACCCGAGAGAAATAGCTGCACGCGCGAACACCTCGGCAGTCGCCCCGACGCCAGCTGCTGCGATTGACGATGACAACCCCGCCCGCCTCGACTGGGTCGCCCGCGAGGCGATGACACCTGCGCAGCGCGCAGCGCTCCCCAACGACTGCTGCGGTGGCTTTATCGATCCGCAGGCCGAGGCGGCGCTGGGAACGAGTTTTAGTGCAGACGCAGATAATCAAGGCGACAGTGGGGACGGCGCGAGCGTCACGACACAGTTCCTTTCGAGTGATGGCCTGAGCCAGCGCACAGCGAGCAGCATAGATCTTCGCGGTGAGGTCACTGTTGTGCAAGGCGCGCGCACCATTACGAACCTTGGCACCGAGACCTCTGCGCAAACATTCCTCGATCGCGACGCCAACACAGTGAGTCTCCGCGGCGATATCGCCTTCCGCGAACCCGGTGTGTTGCTACGCGGAAACGAAGCGTTTATCGACTCAGGCAGCGGACGCAACACCGTAGACGCCGCACACTATGTGCTGCATAGCAGCGGCATTCACGGCACTGCAAAGTCAATCGACTACGATTCGGACACGGGCCTAATTATGCTCGACAACGGAGAGTTCAGCCGCTGCGAACCCGGCAATGAGTTTTGGGTTTTGCGTGCGAATGCCTTCGAACTCGATCAGGCAATCGGCCGCGGCCGCGCGAAGGCGATGAGCCTGCGCATACGCGATATCCCCATTTTTTATTACCCAGGCACGTTACAGTTTCCCATTGGTGATCAGCGGCTGAGCGGACTGCTGCCGCCCAGCATTGGCTCTAGCCGCACGGGTGGCGTCGACATTGAGCTACCTTACTATCTTAATCTTGCACCGCAGATGGACGCGACGCTTAGCCCGCGACTGCTTAGCGATCGAGGCGTAATGCTAGGGGCAGAATTCCGCTATTTAGCAAAAACCTCGATGAATACGCTCAACGCCTCCTATCTTGGAGGCGACAAATTTTTCGACCCAGCAACCGCCGACACATTGGGCTCCGAGTCGCCGACGCAAGAAAACCGATGGTTTATAGGCTTCGAGCATCAGGGCCAGTTTGGCAACGGGTTTTCGACCTATATCGACTACAACGCAGTGAGCGATAACGACTATTTTTTCGATTTCGGCAACGGCGGCCTCAACCTTTCGAGCCAGACCCACCTCAACCGTCAAGCTAGGATAGATTTTAGAAACGATTACCTGCGTGCGGGCATCAATGCTCAGCGTCTGCAGATCATCGATCCGTTTGCAGCGGCTTTAGATATCAATAAGCCCTTCGATCGTTTGCCGCAGTTTACGGTGGCCTCGCAACTCCCGCTTGGCGCGGGCTTCCGCATCGCCTTTGCCGGCGAGGCAACGGCTTTCGATCGCACGCTCGAAGAGGGTCTACTTAGCCAAGCCAAAATCGATGCCGGCGCGCTTGTCACAGGCACGCGTGTGAACCTCGAACCGGAAATCAGCTGGAGCGTCGAGCGTGCGGGTTGGTTCGTTCGCGCGAAAAGCAAATACCTGCAGCGCAGCTACCGCCTCGACAAACAGGCGCTCGGCACGGCAGATGCACCCGATTTCGGCGTGTCGGTCAATAGTCTCGATACTGGCCTTATTTTTGAACGCACGACCGGCAGAGGCTGGACGCAGACGCTGGAGCCACGCCTTTACGCACTCGACAGCGGCTTCGCCGAGCAAAGCGACATTCCGCTCTTCGACTCGTCCGAACTTAATTTTAGTTTCGCCCAACTGTTCCGCGACGAACGCTTCGCCGGTGGCGATCGCGTAAGCAACGCCCGACAGGTGAGTGCGGCGCTTACCACGCGCCTGCTCGATACGGCTGGCCGCGAACGAGCTCGCGCGAGCCTTGGCCAAATCATCTATTTCGAAGACCGCCTTGTTGACCTCGCCAATCCGCTGCAAAACTGGGCGCCGAGGTACTCGACTACCGCAGACGGCTCTGCTATCGCCGCCGAGGCGTTTTACGCGCCGACGGATCGTTGGCGTTTCTTGACCGACGTGCAGTGGGACGAGGAGACTCAGCAGGTAATCGAGGGGCGCGCGCAGATTCGTTATCGCCGAGACTCGTCGCATCTAGTTAATCTGGCTTACCGCGAGCGCAATCTCGTCAGTTCGCCGAACCTCGTGTTGCCGCCGGCAATCGATGGCGCTATCGACCCGCATATTCGGCAGACCGACTTTTCGGCAGTCTGGCCACTGGCGACGAATTGGAAGATACTGGCGCGCTGGAACTACGATCATAGCAATGCGCGGAACCTAGAGAGCTTTGCCGGAGTCGAATACAGCAACTGCTGTGCAAAGATTCGCCTCGTTGCCCGCGAATGGATTAATGAAAACGAGCTGTTTGTGCGCAATTTTGAGCCCAACCGCGGCGTTTTCGTCCAGTTCACTCTGGTGGGCCTCGGCAATCTTACCGGCGGCGGCCTAGACAGCCTCCTCACCGAAGGGATTCAGGGCTACGACGCCGAACGCTAAAATTGCCGCCGCGTCGTGACCTTCAATGCGATACACTATCAGTGCGGTACCATTAATGCGATACACTGCGCCCAGGCGACAGCAGAATGCCCGCGAGACTAATTTACAAATGGTTACCCTATGAATGATAACAATGTGAACCGCCGCATCCTCTTTGTCATCGGCGCGCTGCTGCTTCTACTTATTGCCGCGCCCTTCGCGAATGCCCAGCGCGTGCTGCTCGACAAAATTATTGCCATCGTCGACGACGACGTAGTGTTAAAAAGCGAACTCGATGAGCGGATACTCGAGATTACTGCAGCAGCCCAACGCAGCGGACAGCCGCTTCCCGAAGATCGAGAACAATTCGAGTCGGACATACTCGAGGCGCTGATCGTCGAGAATATCCAAATGCAACTCGCTAACCGCGTCAGCATCCGCTATGACGATGACACGATTAATCGCGTGCTCGGTAATATGGCAAGAAACAACAACCTAACCTTCGATCAATACGTCGACGCGCTCGAAGAAAACGGTGTCTATCTGCAAACACGCGAGCAGGTGCGCAAGCAGATGACCATGCAGGAATTACAGCGCGGCATGGTTAACCGCCGCATCAAGATAACCGAGCAAGAGATCGACAATTTTCTCAACTCAGAAATGGGACGCGAACTCATGGCCGCCGACTATTTTGTCGACGACCTGCTTATTCCGTTCAGCGCTGCGGATACACCCGAGATCAAAGCAGAGAAACAGCGTCTTGCGGCCGACCTGATCTCCCGCATAGACGACGACTTTCCTCTTGCTGCAGCCCGCGCTGCAGCGCGCCAAAACACGGCGATCGAAATTGGCGGTGCCGAATTGGGCTGGCGCAAGGCGAAACAGCTGCCGAGCCTCTTCGCCGATATTGTCGTTGAGATGGAGATAGGCGAGGTCGAGGGTCCTATCGAGGCGGGCAATGGCCTGCACATAATTCAACTCGTCGATAAACAGGGCGGCACTGAGCAGTTTGTTAATCAAACCCGCGTACGTCACATCATGCTGTCGCCGAACGAGATTCGCGACGAAGCGCAGACCGAAGCGGAAATTCGTAGAATCCACCAACGTATCCTCGACGGTGAGGATTTCGCAGCCATCGCGCGGCAGAATTCGGACGACGCCTCCTCGGTCGTCGGCGGCGGCGACCTCGACTGGGTAAACGAAGGCGGTATGCCACCCGAAATGGAGCAGGTAGTTGATGCGCTTGAAATCGATGGCGTTAGCGAGCCGTTCAGATCGCAGGTCGGCTGGCACGTCGCGCGCGTTGAAGGTCGTCGACTACAAGACTTGAGCCGCGAGTTCACTCGTAATCAAGCAGCGAATGCGCTGCGCAATCGAAAGTTCGAACTCGAACTCGAAAACTGGCTTATTGAGATTCGCGAAGACGCCTTCGTCGAGTTAATAGACTAGCTTGGAGCGCCTCAGTGACACAACGAATCGCGCTCACCCCCGGGGAGCCCGCGGGCATCGGCCCGGATCTCTGCATTCAGCTCTGCCAGCAACCGCCCGCTGACACGGAGCTTGTTGTTGTTGCAGACCCGCAGCTGCTGCGTGACCGAGCAGCGGATCTTGGGTTGCCGCTTACGCTCTTTCCCTTCGACGCGACCAAGCCGGAGCGCCCAACCCAACCCGGCACGCTGAGTGTCTTGCCTCTCTCGCTAAAAGTCCCTGTCCACACAGGCGAACTCGACCGCAGAAACGCCGCCTATGTGCTAGAGACGCTGCGCGTGGCAACCGATGCGACCCTAGCCGGCGATTTCGACGCCCTCGTCACAGGCCCCGTGCACAAGGGTGTGATTAATGATTCAGGCATCGCGTTTAGCGGCCACACTGAATTTTTAGCGGAACGCTGCGGCTGTGAATTAACCGTCATGATGCTTGCAACCGAAGGTCTGCGCGTCGCGCTGGCAACGACTCACCTACCGCTCGCCGAAGTGCCTGCGGCGATTACACAAGCGTCGCTCACGCAGGTTATCGAGATTCTTGATGCCGATCTCACCGCTAAATTCGGCATCGAGAATCCGCGAATCGTCGTCTGCGGACTCAATCCGCACGCTGGCGAAGGGGGGCATCTCGGACGCGAAGAAATTGACACCATCGAACCGGTGCTAAACAGATTAAGGGCGCGGGGTATCGCGCTCGTTGGCCCACTTCCCGCCGACACGCTGTTTACACCTCGACACCTAGACACCGCCGATGCAGTGCTGTCGATGTTTCACGACCAAGGATTGCCGGTGCTTAAATTTAAGGGCTTCGGCGCCGCGGTAAACGTCACTCTCGGGCTGCCCATCGTGCGTACCTCGGTAGACCACGGCACCGCGCTAGATCTGGCAGGCAAAGGCACCGCTAGCAGTGGCAGCCTCGCCTACGCGATCGAGACAGCGCGAAGCATGGCCACCCATTGGCAGTCACGGCGCGTATAAAGCAATACGCGGAGGATGCGAGCATAGCGTCCCGTTAACACCTCGCTCACCTCAACGAGCTGAGCGAGTCTCATTAAAGACAGAGAAAGATTTCCAGCCTATGACTAATTCCTCGGCACGCAAGCTAAACAACGGCCTAAACCACACGCCGCGCAAACGCTTCGGCCAAAACTTCTTACACGACCAAGCGGTTATCCAGCGCATTATCGATGCAATCGCGCCTAAGCCAGGCGATCGCCTTCTAGAGATCGGTCCGGGTCAAGGCGCCCTCACTGAGCATCTGGCCGCAGTCGGCACGCGCCTCGACTGTGTAGAGCTGGACCGTGATCTTGCGGATTTTCTCATCGCGCGTTACGAGAGAGAGCCTCACGTTGCTATCCATAAGCAAGACGTCCTTAAGTTCGAGCTAGACAGTCTGGAGCCCGCGCCGTATTCGCTGCGTGTAATCGGCAATCTTCCCTACAATATTTCGACGCCGGTATTGTTTCATCTCCTGCGCTTTAACCAATCGATAGATGACATGGTTTTCATGTTACAGCTCGAAGTCGTGCAGCGAATGGCTGCAGGTGTCGGCGATAAAAACTACGGTCGCCTCGGTCTGATGCTGCAGTATTTCTGTGAAATAGAGCACCTATTTAATGTCCCCTCGACCGCGTTTACGCCTCAGCCCAAAGTGAGTTCTGCGATCGTACGGCTGCGCCCGCATCGCACCATGCCGATTGCCGCGCGTGATGTGGATACCCTGCAGAATGTGATTCGTACCGCGTTTAATCAGCGTCGCAAAACGCTGCGTAACAGCCTGAAGACACTCGTGAGTGATGAGGTTTTCGCCACACTGCCAATCGACGTTACCCAGCGCCCAGAGAACCTAAGTCTTAAAGACTACGTATTAATAAGCGACGCCATCACGGACAACGCCACATGACCGACACCGTAAGAGATTTACCTCGATCACCTATTTCCGCTGCGGCTCTGCGTAGCACCATCGAGATTAAAGTAATCACCCAATATCTTGCCGCGCAGTCGAGCCCTGCGACTTCGCAGTATGCATTCGCCTATACT
Organism: Pseudomonadales bacterium; assembly: GCA_023254735.1. Taxonomy (GTDB): domain Bacteria; phylum Pseudomonadota; class Gammaproteobacteria; order Pseudomonadales; family Pseudohongiellaceae; genus UBA9145. Next base: position 15,185 of record JALRKV010000045.1, read on the forward strand.
GTGCATATAACCAATAACGGTAAGCAGAGCGTGCAGCTTATTGCGCGGCGCTGGCTGATCGTCGACGATAACGACGAGGTACAAGAGGTCGCCGGCGAAGGGGTGATTGGGCAGAAGCCGCATATCGCGCCCGGTCAGTCGTTTCATTACACGAGCGGCGCGATGTTGCAGACGCCCTTTGGGACAATGCGCGGCGACTACGAGATGATCACACAGAGCGGCGAACACTTCTTAGTAGACATCCCTCCGTTTCTGCTAAGCCTCCCCGATTCAGTTCATTAACCCCACACTTTTTCGCTTTCGCTGGTGCGACATCTCTCTGCGTCGGCTAAAGTCCTTGCCGCACCTACCGCTAGTAATAAACTATGAGCACATACGTTATTGGCGATATTCAAGGCTGCTACAAAGCGCTGCGCAAACTCCTTAAACACGTCGAATTTAGGGCGGGTAGAGATCAGCTATGGTGCGTGGGTGACCTCGTTAATCGCGGTCCCCGCTCGCTGGACACGCTGAGATTTTTGCGCGACCTTGGTACCGACTGCCGCGTCGTTTTGGGCAATCACGATTTACATTTTATTGCCAAACAGGAAGGCTGTGCGCCACGCCGCGGCAAGCATACATTGCAAAAATTGCTCAAGTCACCCGACGCGCAGGCGCTCGCTGACTGGTTGAGGAAACAGCCGCTCGTTTACTTCGACTGCGTGGAGACCCATAGTGGCCTGCAGAATTTTGTGATGCTACACGCCGGCGTTGCCCCACAGTGGTCGCTTCAACAAACGCTCGTTTTGGGCGCCGAGGTCGAGCTTGCCCTGCAGGGTGATGACTACCGCGCTTACCTCACGCATATGTATGGCGATAGACCGCGGCGCTGGCATGACGGCCTCGAAGGGCTCGACAGGCTCCGCGTCATCACCAACTACCTCACTCGCCTGCGTTACTGCGATGCGATCGGCAATATGCAGCTAAGCGCGAAAGAAGGGCTCGCGATGGCGCCGCGCGGTTACAAGCCTTGGTTTAAGTATGAGAAGATCAGCGCAAAGGCACAGATACTCTTCGGCCACTGGGCAGCTCTGCAAGGACATACCGGCAAGCCTCGTGTGCACGCTCTAGACACGGGGTTTGTGTGGGGACAACAACTTACCGCGCTGCGCCTCGAAGACGGCAAGCGCTTCGCTTACTCGAAGAAGTAACCTCTGGCGATGAAAATTTATTTGGTGGGCGGTGCAGTGCGCGACAAACTTCTTGGCCTTCCCGTCAAGGATCGAGACTGGGTCGTTGTCGGGGCGCGCCAGAGCGAGATGCTCGATTTGGGCTTCGCTCAGGTTGGCAACGATTTTCCGGTTTTTCTGCATCCAAAAACCAAAGAAGAGTATGCATTGGCTCGCACGGAGCGTAAAACTGCGCCGGGGCATACGGGGTTTGTTTTCGATGCCAACGAGACGGTCACCCTTGAGCAAGACCTTGCCCGCCGCGACCTCACCATCAATGCTATTGCCGAAACTGCCGACGGCGAGTTAATCGATCCCTACAATGGCCAAGCCGACCTCGCCGCTCGCGTCTTGCGACACGTCTCGCCCGCGTTCGAAGAAGATCCGCTACGGGTTTTACGAGTCGCGCGTTTCGCTGCCCGATTTCACTCGCTAGGTTTTCGCGTCGCACCCGAAACCAATGAGATCATGCGAAAAATCGTCCACAGCGGCGAGCTTGCGAGCCTCGTCAGCGAGCGCGTGTGGCAAGAACTCGCGAAGGCGCTAGCGAGCCAGAGCCCCGAGGCATTTGTCACTGTGCTACGGGACTGCGAGGCGCTCGGCGTTGTGCTACCGGAGGTCGACGCACTGTTTGGTGTGCCGCAGCCGGCCAAATTCCACCCCGAAATTGACACTGGCGTGCACGTATTGATGTGTCTGCAACAGGCGCGTCTGCTCAGCGACGATCCGCAAATACTTTATGCGACGCTCGTACACGACGTCGGTAAAAGCGTCACCGACAGGGCGCTCTGGCCGAGTCACAAGGGGCACGAAACCTTAGGCTTGCCTCTTCTCGACGCGATCGCTGCGCGCCTTAAGGTACCTAACGACTTTGCAAAACTCGCAGCGCTTGTGTGCGAGCATCACACAAAGCTGCATCGACTCGCGCTCGTCGACGCCGACAAAGCCCTGACGCTGCTCGAAGCAATCGATGTGTTTCGACGACCCGAACGTCTCGATAAATTTTTGCTTGCCTGCGAGGCCGATGCTCGTGGCCGCACCGGGTTCGAAGACCGCGAATACCCCCAGCGCGCGTTTCTTCAAACTCTCGCCGAGACAGCAACGACAATCGATGTGGGAGCAGCGATAAAAAACGCAAAACCCACTGACATCGGCGCCTTCGTGCGCGAGCTAAGACTCGCGGCAATCGATGAACGCCTCACACATCTTCGTTCAGAGGATCACCATGCCAGCTAAAGTGGTTTTAATCACCGGTGCCGCAATCCGCATCGGTGCCTGCATTGCACGCACCTTTCATCGAAGCGGCTTCGACGTTGCGATCAGCTATCGCAGCTCGCTTACTGCCGCTCAGGCGCTGGTCGATGAACTGAACGCGATCCGCGAAGGTTCAGCCAGCTGTTGGCATGCCGAAATGACCGACAACGCGTCCGTGAGCAAACTAGGCAACGACGTTCTCGCCCATCACAAGCGGCTGGACGTACTCGTTAACAACGCCTCATCATTTTATCCCACCGCTTACGGCGAATCGACTCAGGCGCAGTGGGACGATCTTGTCGGCAGTAATTTGCGCGGTGCGTATTTCCTCACCCAGCAACTGAGTGCAGAGCTCGCGGCCAACTCTGGCGCGGTAGTCAATCTTACCGACACACACGCCGATCGCGCCCTGCCCAAACACCCGATCTACAGCATTGCAAAGGCCGGACTCAAGGCGATGACCAAATCACTTGCCGTCGAACTTGCGCCCCACGTGCGAGCGAACGGCGTCTCACCAGGCGCGATTCTATGGCCCCCGTCTCTCGAAGACGACACCGATCCCGCCGTTGAGGCCGGCCGTCAGAAAATGCTGGCGGGGATTCCGCTCGCCAAATTGGGCAGCGTGCAGGACATTGCAGATACGGTGTATTTCGTCGCATGCGAGGCCACCTATCTCACCGGTCAGACCATCAAAGTTGATGGTGGACGTAGCCTTCGATAACGCTAAGTGGCGCCTATGGCCATGCAAACTCGATTGACCAGAGTTTTTGGCTGTCTTTGTCGTAGCTCGCCCATAGCTCAGCATAGGTTTTACCGGTCGGCGCGTGCTGTGCATCGGGGAGTAGTTCGGCTAGGGGAAGAAGAACAAAGGCGTTGCGAGTGATTTCGGCGCGAGGAAGTTCGATACCGAGCGAGGCTCCGTCGTCGGAACCGTAGAAAAGGATGTCGACGTCGATGGGTCGCGACGAAAATTTCGCCTGAGTCCGATCGCGTCCCTGACTCTCTTCTAATTGCTTAAGAAATTCCTGCACAAGCACCAAGCTCAGATCTGTCTCAACCACAACGACAAGATTCAGAAAGTTGTCGCCGTCGAAGCCTATCGACTCACTTTCGTATACCGAAGACAGGCTGAGACTCGAAAACTGCCTTGCCAGGGCGTCTAGCGCAAGTCGAATATTGCGCTGCGCATCGATATTACTGCCGAGGCTCAGGGCAAGCGTTGTGTTGAGAGTCACGGTAACTGATCCTTGTTGGGTGAGGCTATTTGGCTCCGCGCTCTATGATAACACCAACGTCTTTAGAACCGGTTACTGCGCCAGGCTTGCCGAGGCGCAGCCGTAACCAGGGGACAGAGAACTCCTCTAACACAATCGCCGCGATCTTCTCGGCGAGCGTCTCGACCAACAAAAACTCAGACCCTTCGACAAAACTAATTAACCGCTTGGCTACCGCCTTGTAGTCGAGCGCGTCGGCGATGTCTTCGCTCGCCGCCGCCTTGGTGTTATCGCAGCCCATCTCGAGGTCGATGCTAACGGTCTGCTTAGTCTCGCGTTCCCAGTCGTAGATGCCTATGATGGCTTCGATCTCGAGTTCGCGAATGTAGACGATATCCATAATAAATCCTGTGCAAAATGACAGCGCTAGATTGCTGCAAGCGACTCTAACGACCAGCGCGGCTGCGCGCGGATCTCAAGATCATCGCGCTCGCCTGCCAGTAAACGCTGACAACCGGCATAAGCGATCATCGCCCCGTTGTCGGTACAGTATTTAAGCTGCGCATAAAACAGGCGTCCATCGACCTTGGCCATCGCCTCCTCTAAGACCTCTCTGAGTCGCAGATTAGCGCTCACGCCGCCCGCAATGATGAGTTTCTTGTAGCCCGTCTCTTCGAGCGCGCGCCTACACTTAATCGACAGTGTGTTCACCACTGCCTCCTCGAAAGCACGCGCGATGTCGGCAGCATCTTGCTCAGCGAGTTCGCCCGCCTCGTCGCGCAAACTCGTGATCGTGTTTCTCACATAGGTCTTCAAACCGCTAAAGCTGAAGTCGAGGCCGGGTCGATTAATCATCGGGCGCGGGAAATCGAAGCGCGTCGGATCGCCCTTCTGCGCAAGCTTCGCAACATGTGGACCGCCGGGATAAGGCAGGCCAAGCATCTTACCCACTTTATCGAACGCTTCGCCCGCGGCGTCGTCCAGAGACTCGCCAAGCAGTTCGTATTGGCCTATACCGCCGACTTTGACGAGCTGTGTGTGGCCGCCCGAAACGAGTAGCGCAACGAAGGGAAATTCGGGTGGCTCCGGCTCGAGCATCGGCGCAAGTAGATGCCCTTCCATGTGGTGCACACCGATTGTCGGCACGTCCCACGCCATGCCCAACGTGCGACCAATCGCAGCGCCGACGAGCAGCGCACCGACAAGTCCCGGGCCTGCTGTATAGGCAACGCCTTCGATCTCGCTCGCATCAATACCGGCTTTTTCGATGACCTCTTCGATTAGCGGCAGCGTTTTTCGAATATGGTCGCGAGAGGCGAGCTCCGGAATCACACCGCCATATTTGGCATGAATCTCGACCTGGCTGTAGAGACAATCGGCGAGCAAACCTGCCTCGCTGTCGTAAATAGCCACGCCAGTTTCATCGCAAGATGTTTCTATACCTAATACTTTCAATTACTTATCTCTCGGATAATGATGTAGGAGAGGCAATCATGCCAAAGAATAGTGCCCGCCCCAAGCTGCAGTTTTTAGTTATCAGCAGTACGCACTATCTTATCGCCCCGCCGAGGAATTTCGCCACGTGCATTCGCCGAGTTTTCCTTTGCAATTACGCGGCTCGCGCATTAATATTACCGCCCCTGAAATTCGGAGAGGGTCGCTATCGGCCAGCACTGCGATTTTTCAATCATTTTGAATCACATTATTTAAGGTAGGTGTTTAGTTCAATGCCACAGGTAAAACTGAAAGAAAACGAACCGTTCGACGTCGCCCTCCGTCGCTTTAAGCGATCTTGCGAGAAGGCCGGCGTTCTCGCCGAGGTTCGTCGCCGCGAATTCTACGAGAAGCCTACTTCGGTGCGTAAGCGCAAAGCAGCTGCCGCTGTGAAGCGCCATGCGAAGAAGCTACAGCGCGAGAACAAGAAGACTAAGCGCCTCTACTAGGCCAGGTTACTCAGACTAGTCGGCCAGTTTCTCTCGCCGGCTAGTTAGTAATTGCTACCCCCTGCTCACAACAGACTTGCCGTTTCGGCGTCGAGCATGGAATAGCGCCTGTCGCTTTAACGATTTAAATTCGATATCGGCTACGCTCAGAATCTGAAAGCTGAGCGTTTTCGAAAGCGCCAAATATTCCCCAACTCACGGTCTAAGGATAGTAGCCACCATGGCAGATAGCACCCTGAAGAATAATCTCACCGAAGCGATGAAAGATGCGATGCGTGCGAAAGACAAATTTCGCCTTGGCGCAATCAGGCTCGCACTATCTGAGATTAAGCGCGTTGAGGTTGATGAACGAATCGAGCTCGATGACGAACGCGTCACAGCCATCCTAGATAAGATGGTTAAGCAGCGCCGCGATTCCATCAAGCAGTTCGAAGCGGCTGACCGTCACGAACTCGCCGCTGTCGAGAAAGACGAGATAGTCGTCCTGCAAGAGTTTCTCCCCCAGCCTCTGACCGAAGAGGAGTCCGAGACCATCATCAAAGCGGCGATCGCCGAATCTGGCGCGGCGTCCATGCAGGATATGGGTAAAGTCATGGCGCTCGTCCGACCTCAGGTCGTGGGCCGTGTCGACATGGGTGCCATCAGCGCAAAGATAAAAGCCCTGCTCGCCTAGCACTTCGCATTGCTCGGCATTGCCAGCGCCTGCTCCATCAACCGTTTCCACAGTCAACGTTGGACTTCGAAAGGCGGCTTTATATACGGCCCTTTTCCGCTACAATATCTTCGTTTTCCGATCAAGGCACGACACTCAGACCTGCTGCCTGCTCGCTTTTAGTCTACTCGCTTTTATAGACCGCTAAGAAGAATGGAGATCACACCCCGCCCATGGCAGGCCTCATTCCGCAAAGTTTTATAGACGACTTATTGAGCCGCGCCGACATCGTCGACGTGATCGATAAGCGTGTTGCGCTGAAGAAAAGCGGCAAAAATTATTCGGCTTGCTGCCCGTTTCATAACGAGAAATCGCCCTCGTTTAGCGTTCAGCCCGAAAAGCAGTTTTATTATTGCTTTGGCTGCGGCGCGGGCGGCAATGCCATCGGCTTTATCATGAATTTCGACTCGGTGGATTTCCCACAGGCAGTTGAATCCCTTGCCCGCGATAACGGCATGGAGGTTCCGCGCGAAGAGAGCAAAGCGGCAACCAAGCGCCGCGCCGAGAATGCAGACCTTTACACGCTACTCGAAGAGGCAAATAGCTATTACCAACTCCAGCTGCGAAAGCATGAGGGCCGAGCGAGTGCTGTCGACTACCTTAAACAACGGGGTGTGAGCGGCACTATCGCGCGAGACTTCGGCATCGGCTACGCGCCACCGGGCTGGGATAATCTCTTAAAGGCCTGCGCATCGACGCCGGAGCGCGAGAACAATCTGCTCAAGGCCGGTATGGTAATCGAGCGAGAGACCGGTCAAGGCAGCGGTCAGAGCGGCGGCAGCCAGTTCAAGGGCTACGACCGATTTCGTCACCGCATTATGTTTCCGATTCGCGATGCGCGCGGCCGAACCATTGCCTTCGGTGGCCGAGTGCTCGGGGACGACAAGCCAAAATACCTCAATTCGCCAGAGACCCCAGTATTCCATAAAGGGTCAGAGCTCTATGGCCTGTTCGAGGCGCGCAAATCAAACAACAAGCTTTCGCGCCTGCTCATTGTCGAAGGCTATATGGACGTTATCGCGCTTGCGCAGATGGACATTCGCTACGCGGTGGCTACACTCGGTACGGCCACTAGCGGAGCACATCTCACCCGGCTCTTTAGGATGGTGCCTGAGGTTGTGTTCTGCTTCGATGGCGACAAAGCCGGCCGCACGGCGGCGTGGCGCGCACTGGAGGCGACGCTCCCGCAAATGGAAGACGGTCGTCAGGTGCGCTTCCTTTTCCTTCCCGAAGGCGAAGACCCCGATACTCTTGTGCGCAAAGTAGGCCAGGCGGCATTCGAAACGCTTATCGACAACGCCACACCGCTCGAGCAATTTTTCTTCGACAAACTCAGCGCAGAGCTCGATCTTGATAGCCATCAGGGCCGCGGCAAGCTTCGGGAGCTTGCTCAGCCGCTGATCACGCAGCTGCCCGAGGGCGTTTTCGCCTTGCTTATGCGCGAGCAGCTTGCCCAGCGGTTAGGCATTGGGGTCGATGCACTTAACGCACTCATCGAAAAAGCGGCTGCGGCGGAGAGCCGCACTCAGGCGCCTCCGCAAAGTTATGCTGATCAAGGCGTGGGCCAGTCCGCGCCCCCTGCGAATTTTGGGGGCGATGAGTTCAATACTTACTCTCTGCAGAAGAGCGGGCCTTCGGGCAGACAAACTGGCCATCGCAGCAACGAACAGCGGGGTTGGCAGAGCAGCTCTCGCCTAAACCCTGCGCCGATGATTAAGCGCGCGCCATCGAGCCTGAAAGCAATCCAGCTGTTGCTCGGTAACCCAGAGATTGCCCTCGATTGCAAAAGCGACATCGCCCCGCTCTTAGACTGCAGCGACACGACGACCGCTGTGCTCGCCAAACTCATTGAAATGGTTCACGGCGATCCCCAGATAGACACCTATGCGCTACTCGGCTACTGCGCAGGAACCGAGTTTTACAGCGAGCTGACTCAGCTTTTGCGGCAGGAAAAAATCACCCCCGTTGAGGGCACCGGCAGCGAGTTTATTGAAATAGTAGACAGGCTCCTGCAAAAGACAGAGCAGGAACTACGAATTGTCAAAATGCGTGAGGAACTAGCGCGTAAAAGAAGCGAACTGCTGCGAAATACGCCCCAAAATGACGCATTGTCTGAGCCTGGGCGAAGTGCTTCGGGTGAGGCAATCGAAGGCGGAGTGAGTGCGGCTGAGTCCGACGAGTGGGCTAGCTCGGCGCCTCTGAGCGAACCACCCCCGTTTATGGACTTTAGCGACGACTGACGCGGCAGCGTTAGAGGCCCATAAAACTATCCAAACCGTTCGCTTAAGATTATAATGTCCGGCTTGCTCCGATAAACAGCTAAACGAGCACTCAGACGACCGAAGGTAAACCAAACCTAACAGCCAGGCTTGCACCCGGCGAGACGAGATTTCATGGCCGATTTGCTACCGAAACAATCCAATCTCAAGCTCCTCATTGCCAAAGGCAAAGAGCAAGGTTATTTAACCTATTCAGAGGTTAACGATCACCTCCCCGAGTCGATCTCAGACCCCGATCAGGTCGAAGACATCATCCAGATGATCAACGACATGGGCATCAAGGTGTTCGAGAGTGCGCCTGATGCCGATGCGCTGATCCTCAACGACGACGGTGACTCCGGCGCAGATGACGTCGCCGCCGCTGAAGCCGCCGCCGCGCTTGCCGCCGTCGAAAACGAAGCCGGCCGCACCACCGACCCCGTCCGCATGTACATACGCGAGATGGGCACAGTTGAGCTCCTCACGCGCGAAGGCGAAATCGTTATCGCCAAGCGCATCGAAGAGGGCCTTCGTGAACTCATGAAGGCGATGGCCTATTTCCCCGGCACCGTCGAACACGTGCTCAATGAGTATGCGCTCATCGATTCGGAAGAACGCCGCCTCAACGAACTGATAACCGGCTACCTCGACGTCAGCGACGAAGAGATTCCCGTCGGCGCGCCAGCAAGTGCCAAAGAAGACCTTAGCGATGACGACGACGAAGCATCGGTAGGCCCAGATCCCGAAGAAGCCAAAATTCGCTTTGCCGCGCTGCGTAAGCAGTATACGCGAACCAGCAATTCGGTCGCCAAACACGGCCGCAATGACGAAAAAGCACAGAAAGAGCTCGAGAAGCTCGGCGAGCTATTCAAGTCATTCAAACTTACACCGCGACAGTTCGAGCCGCTGCTCAGCCACATTCGCGCAGTGCTCACGCGCGTGCGCCGCCAGGAGCGCCACATCATGAGTCTGTGTGTTCGTGGCACAAAAATGCCACGCAAAGATTTCATCGAAAGCTTCCCTGGCAATGAAACGAATGAGCGCTGGGTTGCGAACATGATTCGCCGTAAAAAGCCTTACTCTGAGCTCATGGGCAACGTAAAAGTCGAAATTCTGCGCGCTCAGAAGAAGCTGCGCCTGCTCGAGGAAGAAGCCGGGATCGACATCGCGACGATTAAGGACATCAACCGACAGATGTCTATAGGCGAGGCGAAATCACGCCGCGCGAAAAAAGAAATGGTAGAGGCGAACCTTCGCCTCGTAATCTCGATTGCGAAGAAATACACCAACCGCGGCCTGCAGTTCCTCGACCTTATTCAAGAAGGCAACATCGGCTTGATGAAGGCCGTAGACAAATTCGAATACCGTCGCGGCTATAAGTTCTCGACCTACGCAACTTGGTGGATCCGTCAGGCGATTACCCGCTCGATCGCAGACCAAGCCCGCACGATACGTATTCCGGTGCATATGATCGAGACCATCAACAAGCTCAACCGTATCTCGCGCCAGATGGTTCATGAGAAAGGCCGCGAGCCAACGCCAGAAGAATTAGGCGAACGCATGGACATGAGCGAAGAGAAAGTGCGCCGAGTGCTCAAAATCGCCAAAGAGCCTATCTCGATGGAAACCCCTATCGGCGACGACGAAGACTCGCACCTCGGCGATTTTATCGAAGACTCGACAGTCGATTCACCCGTCGACTCTTCGATCGAAGAGGGCCTACGCGAAGCGACCAAGGATGTTCTAGGCAGCCTCACACAGCGCGAAGCAAAGGTGCTGCGCATGCGTTTCGGCATAGACATGAACACCGACCACACGCTAGAAGAAGTGGGCAAGCAGTTCGACGTAACCCGCGAGCGCATTCGCCAAATCGAAGCCAAGGCTCTGCGCAAGCTGCGTCACCCTACCCGCTCCGATCACCTACGTAGCTTCCTAGACGAGTAGTTAACCTCAGCTAGCTATAGCACCAAACCGAGGGGCGCATTATAATGCGCCTCTCTTCGTTAGACGCGTGGGAATTTTGAAGGAAGGAGCGTACTACAGGTACGTGACCGAATGAGAATAACTGTCGCAACGACGAGTAGCCATGTGTCAAAGTAGTAGACGCAGACATTTTCTCGATAATCGAGGCGTGGGAATTTTTGAAGGAAGGAGCGTACTACAGGTACGTGACAGACTGAAAATAATTTCCACAACGAAGAGTATCGAAAAATGTCAAAGTATACGGGCCTATAACTCAGTTGGTTAGAGTAGCGGACTCATAATCCGTTTGTCCCAGGTTCGAGTCCTGGTGGGCCCACCAATTAAATCAACGACTTAGGGAGAGTTACTCGCTCCCTAAATCGCCTCAAACAGATCTAGACTACGCACAGAC
>JALRKV010000034.1 GCA_023254735.1 Pseudomonadales bacterium
CGTGGCAGCCTTTGCGGCAGATTCCCATTTAGCTTGTGACTTTTCAGCCCGATCTGCTTTCCATTGCACGATTGACCGTGAGGCCTGCCACGGAATGATCCGATCAACCCCAACTTGTGTCATCAAATCAATGGCCAGCGAAAGCGTTTGTTACAGCGTTAAGAGACGCTTAATACTGGCATCACGAGATTAAACTTCACCCCAAGGAAACTGCATTGAACACAGGTAGTCACGAACGCAACCCAGATCTGGTTTGGGCAAAACTATGCGAGGAAGCAACACACGTCATTGCCCAAGAGCCGATTCTCGCCAGCTATGTCTATAACTGCATTCTGAATCATCGCAGCCTTGCCTCTGCCCTTAGCGTGATACTCGCAAACAAGCTCGCAGATGAAGTTATGTCTGCCGTGTCGCTGCGCGAACTCTTCGAGGAAGCCTTCGAATCTGCACCCACTCTCATCGTCGCCGCCAGTGCTGACATCAGAGCGGTCTATGAAAGAGACGCGGCAACGAGCACCTATTTGCCAGTGGTGCTCTATCTCAAGGGGTTTCAGTCGATTCAGGTTCATCGCCTTGCGAACTACCTGTGGACGCATTCAAGAAAGGCACTCGCTTCTTTCATCCAGAGTCGCAACTCGGAGGTATTCGCGGTGGACATCCATCCGGGTTGCACATTGGGCATGGGAATCATGTTCGACCATGCCACAGGCATCGTAATAGGAGAGACCTGTGTTATCGATGATGACGTGTCGATACTCCAGCACGTGACGCTCGGCGGCACGGGAAACGAACAGGGAGACCGCCATCCAAAGGTACGCTCGGGCGTGCTCATTTCAGCAGGAGCCAAGGTGCTGGGTAATATCGAGATAGGCAGCGGATCAAAGATCGGCGCCGGTAGCGTAGTCCTGTCCGATGTAAGACCGCACACCACTGTTGTTGGTGTTCCCGCACGAGAAATTGGCAAATGCGAGGCCGATAGCCCTGCTAAAACGATGGATCAGAGCCTAGACTCGCACTAAATGCCTCGTTGCATCGGGGGGCTGTGATACCTTATAAAGTCCTTACTCACAACACAACAGCCGTCGCCTCGCGACCCGACGAGAACAGGCGCTAACAGCTAATAACAGGCCACAATAGGCCATAACAGGAGAGCACCGATGAAATCGAACCAATCAGCGAAAACGAGAATATCCCTTACGGCGGACTCGACAGCTAAGCGCCTTAAACTAAGCGCCTTCTTGGCCGCATCATTCGCCTATGTCCTCCTAGCTGCATTGCTGAATCCCAGCATGGCGCAAGAAGAAGGCAAGGTCTTCGAGCTTAGGACTTACACTGCAACGCCTGGCAATCTCGATAATCTCCACGCGCGTTTCCGCGACCACACGACACGTATTTTTCGCAAGCACGGAATGGAGGTTGTCGCCTACTGGGCGCCTACAGACGGAGAAGATGCTGAAAACAAACTGGTTTACGTGTTAGAGCACAAAAGCAGAGCGGCGGCGGAAGCATCATGGCAGGCGTTTATCGCAGACCCTGAATGGGCCGAGGTAGCCGCGGCGTCTAATGCTAACGGCCCTATCTTGGCGGGAATAGAAAAAGTATTCATGCGGGCGACAGATTACTCGCCGCTCCAATAAACCAAATGAATCCAAAAGACTCTTGAGCATCTGAATTCCGCGCTGCATTTTGCATAAACTTTTCTTGCGTTA
>JALRKV010000051.1 GCA_023254735.1 Pseudomonadales bacterium
AGAAATCACGCGCCGAGCCACCGTAAGTCTCTGCGCAAACCTTCGTCAGTGCCGCAGTCAATGTTGTCTTGCCATGGTCAACGTGTCCGATCGTACCGACGTTTACGTGAACCTTACTTCTTTCGAATTTTTCCTTAGCCATTCTCGACTGCCCTCAACATTTACCTGCGCGCAGGTCTTTCTCGTTAATTCTCATTTGCCCCGCCTTGAGCTACCTAAGAAGCTGCCTAGGAAGCTGCCTAGGAAGCCTCCTAAATAGAGGCGAAACACTTTTACTTTCTTTTCTCTAACTTCTTGCTAATTTTTTGTTAACTACCTGTTGTCGTGCCCGACCTGAACCTACTAGGCTTCCAGACCGCCAACTAACAAACCCTTCGCAAAAGGTGGTGCTCACACCAGGAGTTGAACCTGGGACCTCTTCATTACCAATGAAGTGCTCTACCGCCTGAGCTATGCGAGCGAAAAAACTAGCACCATTGGAGTTCACACCCTCGGCGTGAGCCTCTGAAAAATGGAGCGGGTAGCGGGAATCGAACCCGCGCAACCAGCTTGGAAGGCTGGGGTTCTACCGCTGAACTATACCCGCCTGCAACTTGCGTAGAGCAGATAACACTTGCATAACCCTATGAATCGTAAAGATTAATATGGTGGAGGGGGGTGGATTCGAACCACCGAAGCTTGCGCGTCAGATTTACAGTCTGATCCCTTTGGCCACTCGGGAACCCCTCCTACAAGATTCCCCAAGGGACAAAAAAACCCTCGGCTCTCTTACACAGGAGCGGCATTTTATGGGAATTGCCCACGAGGTGCAATCGTTTAGCACAAAAAAGCGCTAATGGGACGCTATTGCTGATGAGACTCGGCAACCTTGATTAGCCCAGTGTTGATTAAGGGTCTTGCCGCGTTTTCAATCACTGACGAGCGAGGGTCTGGGACCGCAGTTTCGTCTGCCGCGAGAGACCAAACGAGATAGCCGACATTGGCAATAAAGAGAACGAGCAATATATAGCGCAATCTTACCTCCAGAGAACTTCGAACAGCCCGCTATCCCTAAAAGGCTAGCGACAATCCATCAAGCACCAAATCTGGCATGTGCCGCGCCCTGTAGTGATTGAGGTGAGACATCAGTTCGTCGGCACCGCCGCCGGTGATAAAGAGCTCACACTCGCTTCCCTCTTGACTGGACTCTTCAAATTTCGCCTTAATCAGAGCAACGGCTGCAGCCAAGCTTCCGTGATACACGGCCTCATCGGTTGAATGGCCTAGCGCCACTCCGCCGGCCTCGAACTCTTTGTTAAGCCTTATCCGGGTATTCTCCTCCAAACTGCGCCGCATGAGCGCAAGTCCGGGGGTGATGTAACCGCCACAATGCTCACCGCTGGCAGTGAGTTTGTCGATAGTCAAGGCCGTGCCGCAGTCGACCACGAGGCAGGCCTTGGTCGATGCGGCATGGGCCGCGAGCATTGCAAGCCATCGGTCTACCCCCAATCTGCTGGGGTCGCTATAGCGGATCGTGACTCCGGCATGCGTCCGCACTACCTTAGCGACCTCAGGAACCAGTCCAAACGAGCTGCTGCATTCGTCTACTAGCTCGGCCAACGAATCTGGCGATCTGACACTTGCTATTCTCACGCGCTCGATCCGGCCGTCGACCCAGTCCTTTACCTCGCTCGCATTGGCGACAGCGTGAGCGATATCGGAAGGCGTCGACGCAAGGCGTGTTGGCGACGCCTTGCAGTCGCCCCGTAACCGCCACTTCAGCCGCGAGTTGCCTGCGTCTATCTCAATATCCACTGTTAGTCTCCCTCGGGGCGGAGCGAAGGGCTAAGCTCGCCCCCTTCAAACCGCAGCATTGTGTCTTCGCCTGTCGACCCCATCGGATCTGAAGCGGCGCTTTGTTTCAGCATCAATGCACCGGTGGCGTCGACGCCGCAGCTAATGCCCCGGAAGTGCTCTTGACCCTGCAAGACAGTCACACGTTTGCCCAAATAGTAATCGGCCTCATTCCATCGAACAATGAAAGACCCGAAGCCGTGAACAATGAATCGATCAATATCCTCTGACAATTTGTTTAGCAGGGCCACAAAGAGTGTTTCCTTGTCGATTCCGCTGCCGATTATTCGAGTGAGATCTACTGTAGGCCTGTCGAGACTGAGAGCCTCTTGCTCCTTAAGATCGATATTGATGCCGATACCCATAGCGACGTGGCTAAGGTTTTGAACTTGACGAAGCTCGAGAAGAATTCCACCAAGCTTGCTACCCTTGTGAATAATATCGTTAGGCCATTTTAACTTGATTTCGCTTGCCCCGAGCGAGATCAACGCGCTCTGAACAGCCAACCCTACCACGAGACTCAGCCCCTGAAGCGCGTCCGGCTCGAGAGAAAAGGTGCGCGTCACAGTAAGATAGAGCCCCGCGCCCGGCTTGCTAAGCCACGCTCGCCCGCGGCGACCACGACCGGCGGTCTGGCTTTCGGCAATTAGCGCCGAAGGCGCGCAGTGCTCGCCTTCAGTCAGCAATTTGAACTGCCGCAGCGCTTCGGCATTTGTCGAGTCAATTTCCTCGAAACGCTGCACGCTAAGCGCACTACCTCCATGATGAGCGAGACTCCCTGCCCGGTTTCCCTCGTTAGTCTGCATCGCTTACGCTCCCTCCACACCCTTTGACACCACGCCCTCTTAGCGACCCGCAATCCATTGCGGCAATAAAAAAACCCGCCTAGCGTTGTGCCGGCGGGTTTTTCCTTTCGTTGCGCCAAAGCCAAATAGACTCCGAGGCCTGAGTGAAGACCTCTAGGCTTGCTCGTCGGCTACATCGAGCTTCTCGCCACGGCGAATTTTACCGATAACCGAGAACGCCTCTAGCACGACGATGATGCTTGCGCTCATGACCGCAAGACTGAGTGCCATTAACAGCCACTTCTCGCCGCGATAATAGTCGATGAGGTACCAAGCGCTCGCCCAAAATGCGACAAATATTATGAATATCATCGGCACTAATGTGTAAATCGCAGGACGACCGAGTCGCATCAGGAATATCGAGATGACCAACAGCGTTAGCGCTGCAAGGATCTGATTTGATGCGCCGAAGAGAGGCCAAATCACCATGCCTCCATCGCCAGGATAGCCACCGTTCGATGCGCCAAACGCAAGAATTAGGCAAGAGAATACGGCGACAAGCGTCGAAACAATGTTGTTCTTCAGCGGCGCAATCTCATAGATGCTGCCCCACTCCTGAATGATGTAGCGCTGCAGACGAAGCCCTGCGTCCATTGTCGTTCCCGCGAACAGTACGACCATGACAGCGAGCATTGTTTCGCTAAAACTTAATGGAATACCCCAGCCTTCGGTAATCAGCGCAGCACCGCCGGCGATAAACGCGCTCGCACCGCCGCTGCCGAAGCCGGAGTAAATGCCGTTCCAATCGGCAGCGTTAGCCGCATACAGCGATCCGGTCACCGCGGTAATAGTAATCAGCGCGAGCGTACCCTCGCCCAGTGCACCGAGATACCCAACGAAGCGCGCATCTTTTTCGTTATTCAGCTGCTTCGAGCTCGTGCCAGATGACACGATACCGTGGAAACCTGACAGCGCGCCGCATGCAATCGTCACGAAGAGAATCGGGAATATCGGCGGAGTGTTATCCGCGAGATTGTCGTTGATCATCGGTGCAGTCACATCCGGTAGCGTCAGCAACACGGCACCGTAAAGAACGAAAAGTCCGACAACCAGCTGCGCGCCGTTGATGTAATCACGCGGCTGTAGCAACAACCAAACCGGCAGGCTTGAGGCAATACCCGCGTAAACAAATAGCAAGATAATCCAATTGCCATTCGGGCCTAGGCCGAAGATGTCGCCGGGTAGTTCGAGAGGCATAACGCTGCCGATGTAGATAGAGAAGTAGAGAATAACCACACCGACTATCGAAATGAGTAGGAGATTAAATTGCTTTCGGATTAGAACACCGATACCAACGGCAACCGGAATCGCTGCCCATGCAGGGAATACTGATGTGGGGATGTCGACCATCTCACTAGCGATAATAGTGCCGAACACAGCGTTCACCATGAGTAGCAGCAAGAAAATAACGACCATGAAGAGCGCTCGCGTGCGCTTACCCACGACGTCCTCGGACAGCGCACCAATCGACTTAGCCTTGTGGCGTGTGCTTGCCCAAAGCGCGCCCATGTCGTGGACACCGGCGAAGAAAATAGACCCAAAGGTAACCCAAAGAAGCGCAGGTCCCCAGCCCCAGTAGACGGCAATGGCAGGCCCAACAATCGGCGCGGCTCCCGCGACCGACGTAAAATGCGCGCCCCATAAAACGAATTTGTTTGTCGGGACAAAATCAATCCCGTCGTTAAACGTGTGCGCTGGCGTCACATAATCGGGATCGAGGCGGTAAATTTTTTCTGCGATGAATTTTGAATAGACGAACCAGCCAAAGGTGAAGCCGATCAGCCCGAAGAGGATGATAAAGACCGAGGACATTAATTTTTCTCCCGAATTATTATTCGAATTATTTTTCGATTTTTATTATAAGCGCGAAGCCTTGAAAGACTTCGCATCATAACAAGGCTCCGTCTGCGCGCAAACGAAATAGTGTGTCATGACGACCCTGGTCGGCCGTCAGCGTCTAATTAGTAGGTTCTGCTGCGTGATAAGTCCAGTAGCCGATAAACATCTCGTCCCAACTCTGCAGCCCGAATGTGAGTTCCTTGCTCGGATCAGGGTTCGCTGGATTGTATTCGGAATTATCGAAAGAACCCGTGACGTGCACTTTAGTCCCTGCCGGCAATTCCATCGCCTCCTCGAGCTGATATGTCGGCTGCCAGGCGTAACTGTAATTGGGAACGCTAAGTAGATCCTGCAGACGCCCATCGGGGAACTGTGCCGTGAACTTCATGTCTTTGCCGCGAAAATGCATATGCGCTCGCAGGCCCGTCACTACAACATCTTCTTGAAACGTGTAGGCAGCCTTGACCTCGTGATCTTTTGCATAGGCGGGGATTCTGAAGTTCGCTGCAACCGAGCGGGTGAAGTTCTCGTAGGTCGGCGGCTCATCGTACATGTAGAGCCCGAGGACGGTTTCGTCGACGGTTGCCTTCCCATTTGTTGTGTAGTGAAACTGCATCGACAGCTTGTGCCCTGCAGGAATAAATACGCCTGTGTCCTCTGGGAACGTCATCGCATCAACTTTGCCCGGGGCATAACCCTCGAGGAAACGTCTTGCGACAGAGGTTGTATCAGCTTCGCCGCCTTCGAACGCTTCATCAGGGGCGGTGACATAGGTTAAGAGATGATGGAGCACAGATTCATCACCCGCGATGAACTGCACGCTTTTGACCCACTTGTCCTCGGTGAAAGGCAGCTCAACATCGATGTCGATATAGTCGAGCACGCCAGTCGCAGGAATTTCCATCGCAGGCGCCTTAATTATGTAGTCCGGCTCGCCTAGCTGCCATGCCTTGCGATCGGGGAATTCGACAGCGGCGAGTGGATCGATCGCAGCGGCGCCACGCGGCGCGCCCGCATCGATCCAACCGATTAATTTCTGTATTTCATCGCCGCTAAGCGCGCGGTCATTGCTGAAATGGCCAATCGCAGGATCGACTTGCATCGGTGGCATGCGCTTGGTGAGCAATACTTCTCTGATCATCGGCGACCAACCCTGAAGCATCAGGTGGCTGTCGAGCGCGAACGGTCCTATGCCGCCTTCTCTATGACAGGAGGCGCACTGCTCAATCACAATTGGGGCGACTTCGGTCGCATAGTCGGGAGTCGCTGCCGCAATCGCATCGAGCGCCGGAAAAGTGAGGTCACAACCGGCAACACTCGCACTAGGAACTGTATCCTGCCCACCGAGCTTTGCCTCGATCGAAGCCTCGACTGCCTCGATACCCCCGGCATAGAGTGACGTCAGACGCGCAGGGTCTAAAACAATTACCTCACCTGCCTTGGTCAGCCCAAGCGTGCGGGTGACGAGCTGGCTGTTGTCGAGCATAAAAGGAAGCTCAGGGGCGAATGCTTGCTGCGCACTCTGAACCGCATCAACATCCGCGGCGGGTGCCGCGTTAATGAAACCAAAGGCAATATCTCTGTCCTGCCACGCTGCCTCCAAGGCTTGGAACTGATCGACCTGTCCCTGCATCGAGTCACAGCTCGCATCGAACGCCATCAGCACAAGTGCCTCTTTGTCCCCATAGCGACTCAACTGGTGAAATTCGCCTGCGCTATCGATGAGTGCAAAGTCACCAACGCGCGTCGGCGCAGCGCCGCTCGCCTGGCTCGCAATCACCAAGCTGGCGATGAGTGACACGGCGGATGGCATGGATTTAAATGGGGATCTGAGACATTGGAAAAACATTACTACTACTCCTTCTCTGTAGATGGCCTGAGTGTAGCTCAAAACCCCCTGCCAGCCTGCTTTAAAGCATTACTTTTTGTAACAAGATGCAGCCTTGGAGCGATTCATTTTTCTTCCGGGGCGCGCACCTTGCCGTAGCTCGAAAAGGATTCGATCAACGCGAATCGTCGGAACACCTCATACATTGCCCAGACGGCGGCTGCGACCACTAGAAGCAGCATCGCCCAGCGCATCAGCGAGGCGAGAAAGACAGCGTCGAATATCGGCATTGAGAGTTGATATTCACTGAACGTGGTCCCGCGTTCGAGCATCCAGTGCCATGCGCTATGCGCGATAAGCGCTGACAATAAAATTGTGCCAACACGCTCTTGAACGAAGCGGGAGAACAACACGCTGAGCAGAGGAATAATCAACAATAGGATAAATAGTTGACCAAGTTCGACCCCGACATTGAAAGCAAGCAGCGATGAGAATAGATGACCTCCCGCAAACTGCAGCGTGTCGCTGAAGAGGAAGGAGAAGCCGAATCCGTGAATCAGACCGAAGGCAAAAGTGACTACCCAGCGATGCTCGAGCCGCGCGCCTACGATATTCTCGAAGGCCATGTAGACAATCGACAGCGCGATTAAGGTTTCGATCAGCGGCGGAAACCACAGCACATTGGGTGCGAGCCCAAACGCCGAGCTAATGAGCGTGATGGAATGCGCGATGGTGAACGAAGTCACAACGGGTATGAGTCCCCGCAGCGAGCGCAGCGGAATTACTAGACAGAAGAGAAATAGAAGATGATCAGTGCCTTCGAGAATGTGTTCGAAGCCCATCACGATAAACCGCAGCGCCGCCTGATGCCAACGCGGGTCGAGATCGACAACCCCCGGATTGCCTATGTAATTAAAAATGCGTTCGGCGCCATCGGGCACGATAAAGCGCAGCACCGTGGTCGTCTCATTCGCGAGCGTGCCAAGCAATGGATCGACGCTAAAATCCGAATCCTGATTCGAAATCGGGTAGGTCACCATGACATCGAGCACCCCTTGTCGCCAGTAGAGATTGGCCGAGTCGGGCAGTGGCTCGCTGAGAATATTTTCAAGCGCGCTGTCGTAGTCAACAAAGGAGCGGTCGGAGGGCAATTCGACTCGCACCGCGCCAAGCTGTTTTTCGGTTAACTCAACGCCGTTCTCATAAAATTTAAACGACTCGGTAATGTAAACACGCGCTGCATCCCTAATCGCGAAATCCGCCTCGGAAATCTGAATGAAGCCGGGACCTCGCAGCGGGAAGCTGATCTCACCAAACGCCTCCATCGGCACGCGGAGCAGAGCTGTAAGCGTATTGCCCTCTGGCTTAACGAACGCATTGACGGTAATGCGACTGGGAATATCGTGAGCCTGAGTGAGTGCAGGCAGCAATGTACACAGCAACCCCAGAAACATGCCGAGACGGCTGCTAAGGCGAGACAATTGCTGGACGAAAAGCTGCGAGGATTCCTGCACACCGATGCGGCTCATTAAATTTACTCCATGATATTCAGTGACTTACGTAGAAAAAATGCGCCGAATTACGCATCTTGTAAAATCGACCATCGAGTATACTGCCTGCCCATAAATGAGTATACTCCGGACGACTCTGGAGAGTATTCACGCCCGTGAAGCGGGCCTATGGAGGTTATAAAAATGAGAAAGTCTAAGTTGTTAATAGGGGCGGCTTTAGTCGTTGCCTTGGTTGCACTGGGGGTGGGGCAATCGAAGATTCAGGAGCCTAGTGTTGCCGCGAGCAATGCCGTTATGGCCCCACATTTCCTGGTCGATCCGTACTGGCCAAAGCCACTGCCTAACAACTGGGCAATGGGCAACACGATCGGTGTCGATGTCGACGAGCGCGATCACGTGTTCATTGTTCATCGTAACGACGCCTCACAGTTTGGCGGCAATACTGAAATCGGCCTCCAAGGCGGTGTTTCCGAGTGCTGTACACCGGCACCACCAATCATCGAATTTGACGCAGAAGGCAACGTAGTTAACGCATGGGGCGGCCCCGTAGAAGGCGCGCCTTACGTATGGCCCGCTTCAAATCACGGTATCGAAATCGCACCGAACGGCGACGTTTGGATCGGTGGTAACGGCGGCGGCGACTCGCACGTACTCGTCTTCTCACGTGACGGCGAATACATTCGAACAATCGGTATGCAGGGCGAAGGTCGCGACAGCAACAGCAAGACTCACTTTGCACGTGTCGCGGAAATCGCTATTGATGTCGAAGCAAACGAAGCCTACTTCGCAGATGGCTATCAGAATCGCCGCGTTGCGGTTGTCGACGTCGCCACTGGCGCATTCAAGCGTTACTGGGGTGCCTACGGCAACACGCCTGACGACACTGCAGATGTCACCTATGTCCCAGGTCAACCGGGCCCACAGCAGTTCCGCGGCCCTGTGCACTGCGCCGAGCCTTCGAATGACGGCCTAGTTTATGTATGTGACCGTGGCGCCGACCGAGTACAGGTCTTCCGCAAAGATGGTACTTATGTCCGCGAGGTGGTTTACAACCCAGCAACGCTAAACCAAGGCTCAACTTGGGATATCGCGTTCTCTCGTGATGAAGAGCAGAAATATATCTACCTCGCCGATGGCCAGAATTTCAAGATTTCGGTAATCGACCGCGAGTCAATGGAAGTCCTCTACACCTTCGGTCAGGGCGGACGTCAGCCGGGCACATTCTATGCGCCACACAGCATCGCAACCGATTCAGCGGGTAACGTCTACACGACTGAAACCTACGAAGGTAGCCGAGTGCAGAAGTTTGTAAACCAGGGCATCCGCGCGGTAACAGTGCGCAACAACGCCCCAACATGGCCTGCTAGCGAGCTTTAGATTCTCGTTTAGACAGCGCAGACAAAAAACCGCAGCGCCCTCTCTTTAAGAAGAGGCACTGCGGTTTTTTTTTGTCCTTTTCATTGAGCAAGAGTTAAGTGAGAGTTGAGTGAGAGTTGAGTGAGAGTTCAGCAAAAGTTAAGCATGATCCCTTGAACATGCTTCGACGGTCATTTATTCTCGGAACACGTTTTTATGCATACATTCTAATGCGCCCGCGACAGCTCAACGCTTAACTTAACGCTTAAATCGCCGCTTAAAATGCAACACTTAATTCAAATAGTCAGTTAGGGAACAACTCATGACGCAGCAACCAATCTCAGTGATTTCGACCTCCAATTCTTGGCATGCAAGAACCACTGGTGCGGCGACTCGCGCCATGAGAACGATCTCCGAAATCGCAGCAATGCTGGTGATGGGTCTGTTTGTGATGGGCAGCGCGTCTGCGCAGAGCGGTATTGAAATTGATACGTCGTTTGCCGGCGGCAAACTCACCGAATTAAGCGCGATGAAAACCACGTTATCAGTGCCAGCTTTTGCCGACGAGCGCGAAATAGAAGATCCTCGTGTGATCTTTACGGGTGAACCTGCAGAAAATGGCACGGCTATGGCAGACCGCCCCTTTGCAGAAATCGTCGGCGAAGCGATGGAAAGTGCCTTTGCGGCCAGCGATGCGCGCCTCGCCGATGAGGATGCCGGCATGCGTCTCGCAGGCACGCTAATCGCGACCGAAGCGGCATTGGTTGATCGAGGCGGTGTGGAATCTTTGCAACTTACACTACGAACGAGTATTCAGCTCGTCGAAGGTACGCGCATCGTTTGGCAGACCAAACTCTTCGGCCGGGGGACGGCTCCTGTCAGTGAAGGCACTGCCGCAGCGGTGAGAAAAGCCTTGGATCGCCTTGCCGAAGAACTCCTAATCGACGATTACTTCTTGGCTGAGATTCGCTAGAAGCCTGGCTTCAGAGTACGCGGTGGCTGCTGCCCTAGCGGCAACCGAGCTGCGAGTCGAGTGTTTCGATACCGGGTCTCGACGGCCCCGACTCTGGAAAAAAATGCAGACCGGTCTCGGCCTCGATCGCCTCGAGGCTTGTCCTCGCCTCGCAGTGGTGCAGATACACCCCAAAGTTTTGGTCGAATCGAAACACGCTTAGCGCGCCGCTCGTCGACGCAACCAGCTTGAAGAATGCAATCGGCGGCTCGCCCATTCCCTCGAAAGGTTCATCCGACGGGCTGAACGAAGGACTATAGGAAGGGCTATAGGAAGGGCTATAGATAGGTCCAGTGACAACGTAAACATCGCCGCTTCGATTAACAAAGTTTCGCAGCGCCCACTCCAGCCCCGCCCACGCGCCTCGATCAAGATTCTCGGTTCTTAACGTGCTTGCCGACAGCAGATTTGCCTCGTGCCAGTAGGGAGTGCCTGCGACACTTACGAGTGGAACCAACCGAGATCTGATCAACCCCAGCTCCTCGGCCAGCTGGTTCTGAGAGGCGATCCGCTGCGCGGCTGGTAAGTCTGGGTCTTCGATCCAGGTGCGCGGCAGACTCGACGCTATCCCTAACGCGCCCGAGCGCATGCGGTATGCAAGCCAGTCGGCAGCCCCCCTGCCCGGGTTATACGACAGCGCATAAACCGACCGCGCGACGAGCTGATTGTCCTCGTGCGCGCCCTCAGGACACCCCTCGAGGCAGTGTGCAATCCGGTATTCGGCAGCAAACGATGTAGTTGCGGCAACAAACCAGAGGCAGACTCCCAGTCGTATTGCTTTTAACAGTCGGAAACGCATTGAGGTTCCTTTTGGGTAAAACTAGAGAAATTTAAGTACGTTGGGGCGGCTGACGTCTATACACGGTAAATTTAGCTGATTTAATTCTACTCAAATTCTCGAAATTCAGTAATTTTTAATTTTTAGGATGTACAACGTCGGGAAAAACCCTAGACTCGGGCACTGTTAAGGTAGCAATAGAAGTATCTTACGATTAAAGGATAAGGAGTACGAGATGAACAAATTTTCGACACTAGCCAAGCTCAGCGCGGCAGCATTGCTGTCAACCTGCGTTAGCATGGCAAATGCTGGCGAGCGAATCAGCGATTTTTCGCTTGTAGATGCCAAAGGCCGCTTTTTCCAACTAAGCCGTCACGCGAACAAAGAGGCGATCGTTGTGTTCGCTCAAGATGGGTCGCGCGACGTACGCAAGGCGGCGAAAGACATCGCCGAGCTGACCGCGCAGTTCGAAGGCCAGCCTGTCGAGTTCGTCATGCTCGACTCTACAGGTAACGCAGACAAAGCGGCTCTCCGCAAGGCTGCCGAGAAAGCCGGCATTGAGTTAAGAATTCTCATCGACGACACGCAGTTGATCGCTGAAGAACTCGGCCTCACGCGTGCACTCGAGGTTGCTATTCTCGATCCTAAGGCTAAGGAAATTGTCTACCGCGGCGCTCTCAATGATCGCTTCGCCGAAGGCAAAAAAGCCAGGCGCGCTAGCGAGCACTATGTTGCTGATGCCCTGAATGCGATCATCGCCGATCAGGACATCTCTACGCCCTCATTCGCGAGTAATGGCAACGCAATCGATTTTAGCGCCAAATCCTCGCAGATCGCTGAAGTGTCTTACGCGAATGACGTAGCACCAATCCTTGAGCAGCGCTGCGTGACTTGCCACCAAGAAGGCGGCATCGCGCCGTTCGCGATGAGCAGCCACCAAATGGTTCAGGGCTGGTCACCTATGATTCGCGAAACACTAATCACCAAGCGCATGCCGCCTGGTCAGATCGACGTCGAATACTCTAACCAGTTCCACGGTGTAAATCACATCACGGTAGAGGAGACTCAGAAGCTGGTTCACTGGATCGACAGCGGCGCCAAGAACGATAGCGCGACAGATCCTCTCGCGGAGATCAAAATTTCTCCCGTTAAATGGGGTCACGGTGAACCAGACATGATCGTCAACATCCCGCCGCAGACGATTCCTGCGACAGGTACGATCGAGTATCGCAATCTAGTCCTTCCACTCGATCTGCCAGAGGATAAGTGGGTCAAGGCTGTCGAATTTGTCGCCGGCGACACGACGGTTCTGCATCACATTATCGCTTGGGCGCAAGCGCCTGATAATGGTAACGGTCGAGGCAATGCCTTCGGCATTCTGAATCAAGGCATCGGTCTCGGCGCCTACGCACCGGGTAATTCGATCAATACTTACCCCGAAGGCGCGGGCTTCCCTCTTCCACAGGGCAGCGGTCTAATTCTGCAGATGCACTATACGTCTTCTGGCAAGGAGACTGTCGATGCGTCAGAGATCGGCATCCATTTCTGGGATGAAGAGCCCGAGCGCACAATCCTCGGCGGCTCTGCGGCAGATCTCGAAATCGCTATCGCGCCTTTCGAAGCAAACCACGAAATGGTTGCGTCTAAGAAATTCCGTAAAGACTCTTACCTGACGATGGTCGGACCGCACATGCACTACCGCGGTGAGGATGCGAACTTCAAACTCGTCTACCCAGACGGTTCGGAGGAAGAGATTCTGAATGTGCCGAATTACCAGTTCAACTGGCAGAAAACTTACGACTTCAAAGAGCCGAAGTTCCTCCCTGCTGGCACAGAGATGGTCTTCCGCGCCACATTCGACAACTCGGAAATGAATCCTTACAACCCCGATCCCTCAGCTGAGATCTCTTGGGGTGAGCAGACTTGGCAAGAAATGATGTTCGGTTTCTTCCGCTACGTCGAAGCTGACGAAGGCGAATAGTCCGCCACCGTTAGAAAGACAAGACAGTAAAAAGGCCCGATTGCTCCACCGCAATCGGGCCTTTTTTATGCCTGCCTGCCGCCATGACACCTTGCGAGTAAATTGCTAGACTCAGAGCACTTATTTGGCCCGTCCGCCATTGACGATGTCAGCGGCAATTCTTTTCGTGAGACTCACTATGACTACTAGACTTTGGGCGGCAATTCTTGCCGCTTCCGCGTTTGCCTGTGTGGGCGTAAGTTCGGCAGACACGCTCCTATACAAGAACGTCAACGGCTACACGCTCAACGGCGATCGCGAACTAATCCGTTTCTCTGCAATAAAGATCGAAGACGATCGTGTCGCGCAGCTTTACAGCGAAGGCGATTCACTTCCAGACGAAGCCTCCATAGATAGCGTGCGCGATGGTGGCGGCAAGACACTTACCACCGGACTAATCGACGCTCATGGCCACGTTCTCAGCTATGGCCAGAGCCTTTTGAGAGTTGATCTCGTCGGCACCACAACCGAAGCAGGCGCGGCGGAGCGCGTGCGTGCATTCGCCGCCGACAATGCGGAACTCGAATGGGTACTGGGCCGCGGTTGGAATCAGGTACTGTGGGACAGCAACGAATTTCCAACGGCCAGGAGTCTCGATGCCGTCGTTGCTGACAAACCAGTTTGGCTCTCTCGAGTCGACGGCCACGCAGGCTGGGCAAACTCACTTGCGATGGAGATTGCAGGCATTACTCGCGACACCGCAGATCCAGACGGCGGACAGATTCTGCGCGATGCGAACGGCAACCCCACCGGCGTTTTCGTCGACAATGCCATGGCACTTATTCGCAATAACATTCCGCCTGCAACGATCGAAGAACAAAAGTTTGCACTGATGACCGCGATGAATTCGTTGGTGACCTATGGTCTCACGAGCGTGCATGATGCCGGCGTCGGCAGCAGCACCGTCGCGGCTTATAAGGAGCTGCTTGAAGACGGCCCTCTGCCTATCAGAGTCAATGTAATGCTTGCTGCGACGGATCAGTTTTACACCGAGCGCCTAGCAGAGGGTCATTTCCGTGACGCCGACGACACCCTAACGATCAACAGTGTAAAAATTGCTGCGGACGGTGCGCTCGGCAGTCGCGGCGCGGCGATGATTGATGATTACTCCGACATGGCAGGTCATCGAGGACTCATCCTGCATAGCGAGGAGCGTATGCATTATTTTATGCGCGCAGCGATGAACGCAGGATTTCAGGTAAATACACACGCCATCGGCGACGCTGCGAATAAGCTCGTGCTCGATAGCTATGAGCTTCTGATAGCAGAAACAGGCTCTAGCGATAGGCGTCACCGCGTCGAGCACGCCCAGATACTCCGCTATGAAGACATCGTCCGCTTCGCCGAGCTCGGCGTTATCCCCTCAATGCAAGCGACGCATGCTACGAGCGACAAGAACATGGCGGTCGACCGTATCGGTGATGTGCGGATTCAGGGTGCCTATGCGTGGCGCAAGCTGATGGATGCCGGCGCGCTCATTGCTAACGGTTCAGACTTTCCGGTTGAGTCACCCAACCCATTCTTTGGTCTTCACGCCTCGATTACACGTCAAGATAAAGACAACGATCCGGTCGGAGGCTGGTACCCCGAAGAGCGCATGACTGACGAGGAGGCCTTTGCGAGTTTTACGCTCGACGCCGCTTACTCGGGCTTTCAAGAGGATTTGCTCGGTTCGTTGGAGCCGGGCAAGAAAGCCGACTTTATTCTCTTAGATCGTGATATTTTCGCCATTCCAGACACAGAAATCTGGCAGGCAAAAGCACTCGAAACTTGGGTTAACGGCGTCCGAGTCCACGGTGATTAATACGCTTCGCTGGCTAGAATAAAAAAAGGAACCGCCCATGCTTACCGCTCAACGTCTGGATCGATTTGTCGTTTTATTGTCACTGTGCGTGATTCTTTTAAGCTGCATGCCGGAGACGCCGCAGCCCGCTGAGCTCGGATCCCAAACTACAGACCCCGCCGAGCTCGCGCGATGGCAGACGCACGCGGCGAATGTCACCATCAAGCGCGACTCCTGGGGAATTCCGCATATTTACGGCAAGACAGACGCCGACACGGTTTTCGGCACGCTCTATGCTCAGGCCGAAGACGATTTCAATCGCATTGAGGTTAACTACCTAAATGCGATGGGAAGACTCGCCGAAGCTGAAGGCGAGGGAGAGCTCTATCGCGATCTAAGGATGAAGCTGTTTATCGACCCTATCGACATGCAGGCAAAGTATGAACAAAGTCCCGCCTGGCTCAAAGAGTTGATGGACGCCTTTGCCGACGGCCTAAACTATTTCTTATATACCCACCCCGAAGTTAGCCCTCGCGTGATTACGCGTTTCGAACCATGGATGGCGCTGACCTTCTCGGAAGGCAGCATTGGCGGTGATATAGAGCGCGTTAACCTCAGGAATCTGCAAGACTTCTACGGAGGTGGTGACAGCATTGCGCAACGTATCGCCGTTTCCGACAACGAGCCGCGGGGGTCCAACGGCTTCGCTATCTCGCCTAGCAATACCCAAAACGGCAACGCGCTGCTGATGATTAACCCACATACTTCGTTCTTCTTTCGCTCTGAGCTGCATATGGTCAGCGAGGAGGGTCTGAATGCCTACGGCGCTGTCACGTGGGGCCAGTTTTTTGTCTATCAGGGCTTTAACGAGAAAGCAGGATGGATGCACACCTCGAGCCGCGCCGACGCGATCGACTTCTACCTCGAAACCATCTCAGAGCGCGATGACGGCGTTTATTATGCCTACGACGGCGGTGAGCGTAAGCTTCGAGAGACAGTGCTTACCCTGCCCTACCGCTCTGGCGGCGCGCTCGCTCAACGAACTTTCACGGTCTACCACAGCCACCATGGGCCTATCATTCGTGGCGAAGGCGACAAATGGGTGAGCATAAAACTCATGCAAGAGCCCGTCGCTGCGCTAACCCAGTCCTATTTACGCACCAAGACCTCTGGGCATGATGAGTTTTACGAGAATATGCGTCTGCATACCAATTCGTCTAACAACACCGTCTATGCGGATGCACAGGGCAACATCGCTTACTACCATGGAAACTTCATCCCCCGGCGCGATCTGCGTTTCGACTGGAATAGTCCACTCGATGGCAGCAACCCCGCCACCGAGTGGCAGGGCCTGCACACACTCGAAGAGTCCATTACCCTATTAAATCCCGAGAACGGCTGGATCCAGAACACCAATAACTGGCCCTTCACCGCAGCCGGTGAATTCAGTCCGCGCGCCGAAGACTATCCGCGCTATATGGCCAACTATGTTGAGAATCCACGAGGCATTCATGCGGTTAGAGTCCTTAAAGACAAAACCGACTTTACTCTCGAAAGCCTGATCGAGGCAGCCTATGATTCGGCGCTCGTCGCTTTCGATCCGCTTCTGCCCGAGCTCATTGCACTAAAAGACGAGGCCAGCGTAGCACCCGAGACTCGCGAAGCGATTGCCCACCTGAGTGGCTGGGACACGCGGTTCGCGCTCGATTCGACTCAGACATCGCTCGCCGTTTTTTGGGGAGAGGCGCTGATGAGCGAAGCCCGACCGCTGGCGGCGGCTGCGAATGAAGATATTTACGACTACCTTGCGAGCCAAATCACGGACGAGCAGCGCATTGCCGCTCTCGAGAATGCGATGGCGACGCTGAATGATGGATTTGGTAGTTGGCAGGTACCTTGGGGAGAAATTAACCGATATCAGCGCAACGACGGTGCCATCGTGCAGCAATTTGACGACAGCAAACCGAGTCTGCCGGTTGCCTTCGCCTCGGCACGCTGGGGTTCGCTCGCCTCATTTGGCAGCCGCAGCTATCCGGGGACCAACCGCCTCTACGGAACAAGCGGCAATAGCTTTGTGGCTGCTGTCGAATTCGGGGAGAAAGTGCGCGCGAAGGCAGTTACGGTCGGCGGTTTAAGCAATGATCCCGCATCGCCGCATTTCGATGACCAAGCGGCCCTCTATACAGAAGGCCGCTTCCGCGATGTGTTGTTCTACCCCGAACAGGTCGAGGCTAATCTAGAACGGGAATATCACCCGGGGGAATAGCTCAGTTCCCGCTTAGTAGCCAACGGCAGCGCCGTCGCCCCGACGCGAATCTGAGGCGCCTAAAAACAAGCCCGCTTCGCGGTCGTGATACACCGCCATCGCTGCGCCCTGTTCTCCGCGAACACGAACGGGGTGTCCAAGCGCCTCATACAGCTTCAGTGAATCAGCGGACACGGCACGCTCTTCGATGCTAGTCACATCTGGCAGCCACTGATGGTGAATGCGCCCGGCCTCAACCGATTCGGCGATGTTCATACCGTGATCTATCACATTCAAAATAAGCTGCATGGTTGTGTTGATGATGGTCTTGCCACCCGGGCTACCCGCGGTAAAGACCGGCTTACCGTCTTTTGCGACAATCGTTGGCGTCATGCTCGAAAGCATGCGCTTCTGCGGCGCGACCAGATTAGGCGCAGTGCCGATAGCGCCGCGCGCGTTGGTCACACCCGGCATCGCGTTGAAGTCACCCATTTCGTTATTGAGCAGGTAACCGCCGCCTGCAACGACCATCGCCGAGCCATAGCCGTATTCGAGCGTATAGGTCATGCTGACCATGTTGCCGTCTTTATCGACAACCGAGAAATGCGTTGTTTCCTCGCTCTCATAGGGTTCGGCAAACTTCGATGGATCGCTGATATCAGCTTTTGCCATGTCTATCGTCGCTCGCTGCTTCGCCGCGTAGTCTTTATCCATTAGACGCGCGATCGGCATCGCTTCATTAAAATCTGGGTCACCCAAATGTTCAGCGCGATCGGCATAGGCGCGGCGCATAGATTCGGTGAGTACATGCAGATAGGCCGATGAGTTATGCCCCATTGCACCGAGGTCGTAGCCTTCGAGAATGTTAAGCATTTGGATTAGCGCAACGCCGCCGGAGCTAGGAGGGGGCATGCTGACGATTTCATATCCGCGGTAGGTGCCGCGCACCGGCGCGCGTTCGACCGGCTGATAAATCTCGAGGTCTTCCTCGGTGATGATGCCGCCGTTCGCCGCCATGTAGTCAGCGAGGCGCTTCGCATTCTCACCCTTGTAAAAACCGTCGCGTCCATTTTTTTGGATAAGCTCTAGCGTGTGGGCAAGGTCTTCTTGTACCCACAGCTCGCCGAGCTCATAAGATGAACCATCGGCTTTAAAAAACTTCTGCTGAGACGAGGGGTACATATCGAAGCGTGACTTGTTGCGGAGAAATCCGCTTTGCAGCGCGTAGGTGATGGGAATACCTTCGCGGGCAAGTTTGATGGCGGGCGCGACCAGCTGCTCCCAAGGTAGCGAACCGCGCTCCTGATGCGCCTTCCAAAGTCCGGCTACCGTGCCGGGTACGCCAACGGAGAGAGCACCCATGTGGTTTGAATTGTTAACTACATTGCCATCGAGACCCAAAAACATACGTTCGGTTGCTGCTAACGGCGCCTTTTCGCGAAAATCGAAGGTTGTCGCATCACCGTCTTCACCGTGATACACCATGAATCCGCCACCGCCGATATTGCCCGCCGTAGGCCAGGTAACCGCGAGCGCGAATGCCGTTGCAATCGCCGCATCTACTGCATTACCACCAGCCTGCATGGCATCTACGCCGGCCTGTGATGCAAGACGCGAGGCGCTCGTGACGATGCCGTTCTTAACGCGTAGCGGTGTGCGCCCGCCCTCGGCGAAGGAGGCTGTCGCCAATACTAGGCTGATCAGCAGTACAAAACTTTTTAGTAAACCCTTATGAGTCATCGTGGCCTCCGCCGTTGCTGTGTGACTTATCCCTATCGAGCCAGACAATAAATTGCCCGCGCCCATTCCGAGACCGAGAAGTCTAGCAGATTTAGCCCAAGGCTGAACTAGTTTGCTGCCGCGGGGCTCAGGAGGCTGTCACTCTCGGTCCGCCGGTGCTAAATTAATACCAATAAATGGCGTCCATTTCAGCTAGGCGCGCTCCTAACCACCGCTTGCCTTGACCGCAGGCAAACGCATCAATGCAACTGCTAAATCACTGAGGTCTTCGACTATGCCGCTTTTCAACACCCCCCCATTTCCCCCGCGCTTCAAGCAAGTCAGTCACTCCACAGTATTCGCGGCCCTATTAGCATTCGGTATTAGCGCGTGTAGCGACGCCCCCGAGGTTGCTGCGACTGTGGTTGATGCGCCCGCCGAGTCTCGGCAGGAAAGCGAGGCTGAGCTTATCGATCGTGCCCGCGAAATCCACGATAGGGTAATCACAATCGACACGCACGCCGACATAAACACGGGTAATTTTACTGAAACAGTCAACTACACCATGAACCTGGACACCCAGGTTAATCTCGTCAAAATGGCAGCGGGTGGATTAGACGTTGCGTGGTTTATCGTCTACACGGGGCAGTCAACGCTTGACGAGGCGGGCTACGCCGCCGCCTATGCGAACGCAATAGACAAGTTCGATGCGATTCATCGTCTAGCCGAAGACATCGCGCCAGATGAGATTGGCATCGCCTATACATCAGAAGATGTAAGGCGACTCTCCGCAGAGGGTAAACAGGTTGCAATGATCGGAATCGAGAATGCCTACCCTGTCGGATTGGATCTCGCCAATATCAAAGATTTTCACGATCGCGGCGGTCGCTATATGTCGCTCGCGCACAATGGACACAGCCAATTCGCCGATTCGAATACTGGCGAGAATGCGCAGGACTATATCCACGGGGGACTCAGTGATTTAGGCCGTCAAGCGGTCGCCGAGATGAATAAATGGGGCATCATCATTGATGTATCCCACCCCTCAAAAGACGCGATAATGCAGATGCTAGCACTCACCCGTGCACCGCTTATCGCCTCGCATTCCTCTGCGCGCGCACTAACCAACCACTCCCGCAATCTCGATGACGAGATGCTTCTCGCGATCAAAGAAAACGGCGGTGTAGTCCAAACGGTTGCCTTCGGCAGCTACATCAACGAAGCGCGCCGTGTGCATTTGGAAGAAGGCAGGCAATCTCTCACCGAAAGCATTGCCGCTTCTCTCGAGATCGAGATTCTGCCGCCTGCTGAAATCGCTCAACTGAGTGAAGCTGCTCGCGCCGCCTATGAAACGTCAATCGAAGAAGTTAACGCACAGGTCAGAGCTAGAGTCGGCGCCGAGGTTAATGCCACCGCACCCCCTGCCACGGTCTCTGATTTCGTCGACCATATTGATTATATGGTTGGGCTCATCGGCGAAGACCACGTGGGTATCAGCTCAGATTTCGACGGCGGTGGCGGCATTGAGGGCTGGAACGATGCGTCTGAAACCTTCAATGTCACGCTCGAACTTGTTCGCCGAGGCTATACCCAGCAGCAAATCGAAAAAATGTGGAGCGGCAATCTCCTCCGCGTACTCGACGAAGTACAGGCGGTTGCAGCGGCGATTCAGGCGGAATAAGGCAACTCAGCAAGGCCCTATTTGCGCCTAAGGAGTCAACATGAGCTCAATAATTCCCCTCTTCTCAAGCGCCGTTATGGTGTGTAGTACCAAATATGCGCTGAGCGCTGGAGAGGAGGACTATATTCGCAATGTAGAGTACGGTGATAATTCGGGCAATCTTAAGAGCAGCAGCGACAGGATTTTGGAGCAGCCAGAGCTTGCCTCACTGCAGGATTTTGTACAAAGACAGATAAACAGCTATACCCAGAGTCTGTTAAAACTTGATAGCTCTATCGATCTATACGTTACGCAGTCTTGGCTGAATAAGGCAGGTAAAGATCAATATCATCCGCTACATAACCATCCGAACAGCGTGCTGAGCGGCGTGCTGTTCCTCTCCGGCGGCGGCAAACTCCCCCCCATTAGATTTCATCGCTTCAGTCCGCTTTTCCCTCTGGAACTGAATTTCTCCGAGTTGAACGATTTCAATGCTACATGCCGCTGGTTCGAACCAGTCTACGGACAGCTGATTTTATTTCCTTCGAGTCTTTTGCACGACGTTGCGCCAAACAAAACGGACAGCACTAGAATTACGCTGTCCTTTAACACCTTCGTTCGCGGAGAGATAGGCAACGCCAGTGCACTTACCTCACTGACAATCTAACCCGCGCAGGGCTAGTCTCAGCGAGCAGCGAGTGTTTCTTTACGGCCAAAAAAAACCGCACAGTTGTGTGCGGTTTTTAGTAAGGCTTTTATTGGCCGCTGCGATCAACGGCCACTGGGTTTGGAGCAGGTAGGCTCCTCGCTCCAAGAATCTTAGTCTTTCGGATTACCCTTTGGGGTACCCGGCTTGCGATACTGACCATAGAGATACTCTTCTGAGAACTCGGCGCATTTGAATTCTAACAACTGCATGTTTTCTTCGAGGTGACGGTAAAGCGGGAAGCTTATAGTCCATGGCGCAGTGAACGTATTAGGGTCGGTAATAGTAGCGCTGTAATCGATATGGTTCGGACCCATGGGCGTGTAACGCTCCTCGACTACCATTTCCCAGCTATGGTGGTTGCCTGCACGGTCAAACCACGTGTCAGGCATTTGACCTGTCACTCGAACGACTAAGGTATCGCCTTCCCAATGTGCATTCGAATGCCCCATCCATGCATCCACCTGCGATTCGATCTCGGGCTGGTCTACGTAGAGAATTCTGTTGGCTTCGGCGAATTCGTAGGCAATCAAGATTACTTCCTGTGACTGTACGATTTGAAAAGGGAAAGGAAGCGCGTTTGCGCGGGGTACGCCGGGCATATAGCATTTTGTCAGCGGGTCTTTATCGATCGCGTCGATGAGATTCGCGTCACGTTGACGAAGACCCTGCTCGTTATAGGGGATCTTGCCGCCCTCGACGACACCTAGGCTCCCCGGAATAGCTGAGAGAGCGCCCATGACATCCGAATGTGGGCCCTCTGCAGCGGCATGAGGCTCGACATTGTAGTGCGCCGTTGTCATCGCCTGCCAAATTCCGCTGAGATCAGGTTTTCCGCTTGGCGTGCGAGCCACTTCCTGTGCGAACGCCGCCGTCGAAATCATGGCTGCCGCGAGTGAAATGAGGCCTGAGGCTGTGAATACTTTTTTCATTCTTGTGTTCATTTACTACCCTTTGATGCTTCTGCTAATTGTTGTGCGCAAACCAAGTTGCGCGCCATCCTTGATTGCCGA
>JALRKV010000130.1 GCA_023254735.1 Pseudomonadales bacterium
CGCCCGACGTTTAGTGATCGACATCGGGGGCGGGAGCACCGAGGTCATCGTCGGACATGGATCGGGGCAATTGCTGACCGAAAGTCTCGCAATAGGCAGTGTCGCATGGCGTGACACCTATTTCGGTCAAGCTTATTCCACCGAGCAATCCCTTGCTGCAGCTATGGATACAGCGTTAGCAGATGCGCGTACGCTTTTCTCGAAGGTTGCCCCAGCCGTTAAATTGGCTGGCTGGGATGAGGCATTCGCGGCATCGGGTACGATTAAAATGCTAGCTTCTATCTGCGAGGCCCACGGCTTTGCCGCCGGGCAGGTATCGCAAGAAGCGCTGCTCACGCTTCGGGAAGCGTTTGCTGACCATGCGCTCTCGGGTGCAGAATTGGCAGGGCTAAAGGAGCGCCGTAAGGATCTACTTCTGGCGGGCTGGAGTGTGCTACTCGGCGTGATGCAGGCCTACTCGATAGAGACGATCACCTTCAGCGCAACGGCGCTTCGCGAGGGGATGCTCGAATTCATGATGCGCAACCAGCAGGCGCTTCGCATTATGGATAACGAGGCAATGCCACGCTTCAAGACGCGCGACTAGCGCCTTCAGTCAGCTCCTTCAGTCAAACGCCTTCAGTTAAAATGCTCTGCACTACGAGAGCTTTTCTAGCAATTTTTGTTGAACACCTTGAGCGAGTCCCTCCGTCTCGACCGAGTGAATCTTTGTGTATTCCCCGTCAGCGCCTAGCTCCCAGCACTGCGCCTCGTCCTCTAAGTACCAGTTGATCTCAGCAAGGATTCGGCTCTGATGCTTTTTCTTGAGAATCGGGAAACACACCTCGATGCGATTGCTTAAATTGCGCTCCATCCAGTCCGCGCTCGAGCAGAAGAGTTGTTGATCCGAATTTTTAAAGTAATAAACGCGGGAGTGCTCCAAAAAACGCCCGA
The DNA here is from genome assembly GCA_023254735.1 of Pseudomonadales bacterium. GTDB lineage: Bacteria > Pseudomonadota > Gammaproteobacteria > Pseudomonadales > Pseudohongiellaceae > UBA9145. The sequence continues at coordinate 934 of JALRKV010000130.1, forward strand.
TGATGGAAACAACTCGGATGTTTTCGCTAACGCCTTCTATGCCGGGCCTCAGGCAGCACATGCCGCGCACGATAAGGTCGATTTTCACGCCAGCATTCGACGCTTCGTAGAGCGCGCGGATCATTTCAGGGTCGGTGAGGGCATTTAATTTCGCGATTATATGCGCGTCTTTACCCTCTCTCGCTGCCTGCGCTTCTTCGGCGATCATTTTAAGAAGCGATTTCTTTAAATTGAACGGCGCATGAATCAGAAGATTGGGGTGTATTTTCTTTCCCATTCCGGTGATTTGCTGGAAAACTTTATGTACATCCGCGCAGAGCGTTTCATCCGCCGTCAGCAACGAGTAATCCGTATAAATTAACGAATTCTTGCGATGATAATTTCCCGTACCGAGGTGGGCGTAGCGTTTGAGTTCATTGCCTTCACGGCGAACAAAAAGCAGCATTTTGGCGTGGGTTTTGTAGCCCATTACGCCATACACCACGACCGCGCCTGCCTCCTGAAGGATGCTCGCAAAATTAATGTTCTCCTCTTCATCGAAGCGCGCCCGCAGCTCGATTACCACGGTTACCTCGGTGCCGAAGCGAGCGGCTTCGGCAAGCGCCTGAACAAGTTCTGAGGATTCGTTGGTGCGGTAAAGCGTCTGTTTAATCGACAGGACAGAGGGATCTTTCGCCGCTTGGCGCACCCAGTCGATGACCGGCAAAAAAGATTCGTAGGGATGTAAGAGCAGCTGGTCTTCGCGCGCGACGGCGGCGAAGATGGACTGATGCTCCTCTAACGCCTTGGGGAGACCTGGGCTGAATTTCGGGAACCTCAAATCTGGGCGATCGACCATGCTGAAAAGCGCCATGAGCCTCTGCAAGTTTACAGGGCCATCGAGGGTGAAAAGCTCTTCTTGGGTCAAGTCGAAGCGGTCTAACAGGAAGTCTGTCAGTTCCGCTGGACATTCGGCGCCAACTTCGAGTTTAGTCGCGGCGCCGAAACGCCTGCTGTGAAGCTCGCCTTTCAGCGCCATGGCAAAGTCTTCGACTTCCACATTTGACATCTCAAGGTCTGAATTTCGAGTAACCCTGAATTGATGGCATTCGGTCACGCTCATACCGGGGAAAAACTCTTCGACGTAGGCATGGATGACCGATGACAAGAAAACGAAATTATCCCCCTCCGCCAGGATCTCGCGTGGAACCTTGATGAGGCGGGGGAGCGATCTCGGGGCAGGGACGATTGCAAGACCGCTGTCGCGACCGAAAGCGTCTTTGCCGTCGAGTGAAAGAATAAAATTGAGACTCTTGTTCACCAATCTCGGGAAGGGATGCGCTGGATCCAGGCCGAGAGGGCTGACAACCGGCACCACTTCATTGAAAAAGTAGTCGCGAGTCCATTTCTTTAAGTCATCACTCCACTCGTGCCGCGCTAAGAACCGAATCCCTTCGTTTGCGAGAGAGGGGAACAGGTCTTCGTTAAGAATGCGGTATTGCTCGGACAGCGCCTCGCGTACTTGCTGATGCAGAATTTTGAGCGTTTGCTCTGGGTATTGACCGTCGGCGCCGGGGCGCTGCCTGCCGAAGCCTAACTGCTTCTTAAGGCCCGAAACGCGTATTTCAAAGAACTCGTCGAGATTTGAGCTAAAAATCAGCAAAAACATGAGGCGCTCGAGCAGCGGGTGATTCTCGTCTTTTGCTTGCTCTAAGACTCGCAGATTGAACTTGAAATAGCTTAATTCGCGGTTTTCGTAGTATTCGCTATTTATTAGGTCAATTTCGTTTTTGCTTTCTGTGCTCACGCCATTACTCTCATCGGACGGGGTTGCCGCAATCGACGGTGTGGCGGGTGCGGATTCATCTGCAATGTACTGTGAAAAGTCTGTGTCTGTCGATTCCTGCATGCGCTTTTCCGTAAAGAGAGTTTCAGCTCGTAGTTTAGCGAGAACAGGTGAAAGGCAGTGTGACTATTACATGACAATGTAGACTGGGAGAGATTTTCGCCTGCTGGGAAAAGCGCCGAGTATCCATTGTCATATTATTGTAATATTTCCGTCATATAGTGCTTTCCTGACCACGCTAATCATAAAGCTGTAATACTGTTTCTGGTATGTGCTTTTAGAAAAATACTTAGGAATCAATAATATGAGTACTAAATTTAAAAAAACTAGTAGCACGGGGCTCGCGGGCCTGTTCGCAGCAGCCCTGTTGGGAAGCGCGACACTTAACGCCGCAGACGTCGACCCCGCCATTCCAGTCTATGAAAGTACCAGCGGAGTCTCAGGAAACCTCTCGAGTGTCGGATCTGACACGCTCGCTAACCTAATGACGCTGTGGGCAGAAGACTTTAAGCGCGTCTACCCTAATGTGAATATCCAGATTCAAGCGGCTGGATCGTCAACGGCGCCTCCAGCCCTGACCGAACGCACCGCGAACATCGGGCCTATGAGCCGAGAGATGAAGGACAATGAAATAGAGGCGTTCGAATCTCGCTATGGCTATAAGCCTACCGCTGTCCCTGTTGCAATCGACGCATTGGCCGTCTATGTGCACAAAGATAATCCCATCGAGGGCTTGTCCATTCAACAGGTCGACGCAGTCTTCTCCTCGAATCAGCGCTGCGGATATGCAAACGATGTCACCAACTGGGGACAGTTAGGCCTGACTGGGCCTTGGCAGCAGCGCGGTATTCAGCTTTTCGGGCGCAATTCTGTGTCTGGGACTTACGGTTACTTTAAAGATGCGGCGTTGTGCGATGGAGATTTCAAAAATAACGTCAACGAGCAACCCGGATCTGCGTCTGTAGTGCAGTCTGTGAGCACGTCAATAAATGGCATAGGTTACTCTGGCATCGGGTATCGCACCTCGAGCGTTCGTGCGGTGCCCATTTCGCGAAATCCTGGCGACGATTTCTTTGAGGCGACTCCTGAAAATTCGGTTGCCGGTAATTACCCTCTCGCGCGCTTCCTCTTTGTTTATGTCAACAAAGCGCCCAACACACCTTTACCCCCTCTCGAGCGTGAGTTTCTCAAGCTAGTATTGTCACAGTCCGGTCAAAATGTTGTGCTAAAAGATGGCTATATTCCATTGCCAGCACGCGTCGTTGAAGGAACCTTGCGGAACCTGGGTATTTGATTGCCAGTCGAGGTTGAGTAACTCTCACCTGTGTCCTGCGTTGCTGTAATCGAGGCTAGACGAACACCGTTCGCGCTAGCCTCTTGCGGTTTAACGTTGACCGAAACGCTGCGCGTTATCAGAAGTGTCCCAGTAGCGGTGACTCTTCTGCCATTAAACTGTAATATTCGCGCTCACCGTCAAAGAAACCGATCACATGCCTATAGAGACTCCCCCCGAGACGCAATCGCCGCGCATGGATAGCAGCTCAAACCAATCGATGAAATCTTCGGTGATGTCATCGGAAAAGCTCGCGTTCCGACGTCGTTGGCGTCACCTGAGCGACAAAACGGCGAAAGTAGGCATCGCTGTTGGCGGCATTAGCGTGATCGTCGCGATTCTGCTCATCTTTGCTTACCTGTTTTATGAGGTCGTCCCTCTTTTTGCAGGGGCAAAGGTTGAACCGTCATCATCCTATGTGCTTGAGGATTCCTCCGCTAGTCTGCATTTGGCAATTGAAGAGCAATCCGAAATGGCAATGCGGCTAGGAAACGACGGCGTAGCTCGTTTCTTCGACCTCGAAAGCGGTGAGAGCGTAGCATCTATTCCGATAAGCCTGCCTGATCAAGCGCAGATAACCAGTTTTTCCCTCGATTCAGAACAGTCAGGCCTGTTTGCACTTGGCTTGGACACCGGCGAAGCAGTCATTGCACGCTATGCCTATGACACGCGTTTCGCTGCGCTGGACAATCGGCGCATTCTTACTCCTAAGATCGAATATCCGTTCGGGGAAGTGCCCTACACGCTAACCGACGACAAGGCACTTGCCTCTATCGCCCTCCGTACCTCTGGTGAGAACATGGTGCTTGCAGCAACTGCGGAAGGCGGTGGGCTGAGTTTATTAAAAGCGAGCAAGCAGACAAGCCTTTTTGCAGCCTTCGATCTCGGCGGCGGTGCAGAATTTGAAATAGAAGAAAAAAGAATTAATGGATTAGCCCTCGGTGGCGAGCAGCTGTTTATTGACGGCGATCGTTTCTGGCTGTTCGTGGTAAATGACGAAGGGCTCGCTCGTCTTCTCAATCTCCGTTCGGCCTTTACTGCCAACAATCCACAATTTGAAGTACGGGCATTGCTGACAGAGGGGCGCGCGAGTCCGACGGATATCGCGTTTCTGCTTGGTGGAATTTCGCTTCTAGTGGCGGATGATCAGGGAGCAATAGCGCAGTGGTTTCTCACTAGACGAGACGACACAGTCGCGCTTGAAAAGATCCGCAGCTTTGAAGGTTCAGAGTCGCCAATTGTCTCGCTGACCCCTGAGCAGCGCCGCAAAAGTTTTGTGAGTGTCGATTCGCAGGGCGTGGTGTCTTTGTTTAATACCACTGCACGCCGACAGGCATTCTCTGGCAAATTGGCGTCCGAGGGCGTAAGCGCCATTGCCATCTCGCCTCGCGGCGACGCGCTTTTAGTAGAGGCCGGTAACGGGAATATGGCGCTCTGGGACGTTGAAAATAAGCACCCCGAGGTGTCATGGTCCGCACTGTGGAGCCGCGTCTGGTACGAAGGGTATGGCGAGCCCGATTTTATTTGGCAATCCTCTGCCGCGTCGAATGAGTTCGAGCCCAAATACAGTTTGGTCCCTCTCTCGTTCGGCACCCTAAAAGCTGCTTTCTATGCCATGTTGTTAGCCGCGCCACTCGCTATTTGCGGTGCGATATTCACAGGCTATTTCATGGCGCCCATGATGCGCCGCAAAGTAAAACCTTTGATCGAACTCATGGAAGCGTTGCCAACGGTTGTGTTGGGTTTTCTTGCCGGCCTCTGGCTCGCGCCTTTCGTCGAGAACAATCTCCTCGGAATTTTCTCCGTACTGGTTTTGCTTCCAACGAGTATCTTGCTCATGAGCTTTGTCTGGGTGCAGCTGCCGAATGACCTCCGGCATCGCATTCCCGATGGCTGGGAGGCGGGGATTCTAGTGCCCGTGATTGTCGCAGCTACGGTCCTCTCATTCGCGATTGCCACACCGCTCGAAGCGCTGTTCTTTGGTGGTGACATGCGGTTCTATCTCACCAACGAACTAGGTATTAGCTACGATCAACGCAATGCGATGGTGGTTGGATTCGCGATGGGTTTTGCGGTGATTCCAACGATATTCTCTATCGCAGAGGATGCGATCTTCACAGTGCCCAAACATCTGACCTATGGCTCGCTTGCCCTCGGTGCTACTCCTTGGCAAAGCCTCTATCGCGTTGTCTTACCGACCGCGAGCCCAGGGATTTTCAGTGCGTTAATGATCGGAATGGGGCGTGCTGTAGGCGAAACGATGATCGTGTTGATGGCTACAGGCAACACACCGATCATGGATATAAATATTTTCGAAGGGATGCGCACGCTAGCAGCCAATATCGCCGTAGAAATACCCGAATCCGAGGTCGACAGCACGCATTACCGCATTCTGTTCTTAGCGGCACTTGTGCTTTTCATGTTCACCTTTATGTTTAATACCGTCGCTGAGGTCATCCGTCAGCGCCTACGCGATAAGTACAGCACGATATGAGAATTAGCGCGTCTAAATGGTTTAGCTCAGGAACGCCGTTCGTCTGGCTTAATGCCGGTGCCGTCGCGATCAGCATACTTATGGTTGTCGGCTTGCTGGGTCTTCTGGCAATACGTGGTATGGCGCATTTTTGGCCTGCCGACGTTATGCAGGCAAACTACGCACCGCCGGTTTCCTTCGGCTCTGTGATGACCACAGAGGTACTCGGAGAAAAGGTAGAAACAGAAAGCGTATCGAGTATTCAAATCGCCTCATCTGGGATTCCTGTAGACGAATCGATCCCGTATTACGATCGCGAACTTGTCAAACTCGGCAACAGAGACGTCACAGGCGCAGACTTTGCTTGGCTATTGAGTAGCTTTCTTTCCGACATACGCTATCCGGCCGATGTGGTCGCGCTTGAGCGTCGCGAGTGGGGGAATTTTTATGGTTTTCTGGCTGATGTAAAAGAGTCTGGGCAACGCGTTATTGACGCTGATCAGGGGGAAGATGCGCTATGGGCCGAGTTCGAACAACGTCTGAGCCGCGCCCTCGAAATTCATGATGAGATCTATCGAATAGAAAAGATCGAGATCGGTGAAGTGAATTACGCACTCGAACGCCTTCGTCTGCGTCAGCGCGGACTAGAGTTGGAAGGTGCGTTTGATGCAGAAGTCGAAGCGAGCTTTGCTCAACAGCGCGAGGAACTTGGCGCAGACTACGCGCTCTTACAGCAGGACTTGGTCGTGTTGAATCAGGCAATCGAGCGAGATTCTGCGCTGTTCCTCGCGGCGAACGACGCGGAAGTAGAAATCGAGTTTGCTGACATCGTGCGCGCCTACAAACCTAACCAAATGGGGTTTGTTGAAAAGCTAATTACTTATTTCGCTAAGCTAGGTGAATTTTTGACTGATGAGCCGCGAGAAGCAAACACCGAGGGTGGAATTTTTCCCGCTATCTTCGGCACTGTGATGATGGTGCTCTTAATGTCGGTTTTTGTCACGCCGTTCGGCGTCGTTGCCGCAGTCTATCTACGGGAATATGCGAGGCAAGGATTGGTTACGCGCGCCATCCGCATTGCAGTGAATAACCTCGCCGGTGTTCCTTCCATTGTGTACGGCGTATTCGGACTCGGTTTCTTTATTTACATAATTGGGGCTGAAGTTGATCAGCTATTCTACCCCGAGGCTCTGCCCGCGCCGACCTTCGGCACGCCAGGTTTGCTTTGGGCATCACTCACGCTTGCACTGCTCACCGTGCCGGTGGTGATTGTCGCCACAGAAGAGGGGCTTGCGCGGATCCCTCGCAGCGTACGTGAGGGAAGTCTCGCGCTTGGGGCGACTAAGTTCGAAACCCTTTGGCGCGTCGTACTGCCGATGGCAAGTCCGGCGATGATGACCGGTCTTATCTTGGCTGTAGCACGTGCTGCCGGTGAGGTTGCGCCACTGATGCTTGTGGGCGTAGTCAAACTCGCGCCCTCGCTCCCGCTCGATGGAAACTACCCGTATTTGCACCTCGACCAAAAGTTTATGCACTTAGGTTTTCACATTTACGATGTGGGCTTTCAGAGTCCTAATATCGAAGCGGCAAGGCCTCTTGTTTTTGCCACTGCATTACTGCTGGTGATCGTTATTGCGGGGCTGAATCTGAGCGCGGTGGCGTTGCGTAATCGACTGCGGGAAAAATTTAAGTCCCTAGAAGTATAGGAAGCGGCGGCGTTGCTGCCTCGACAACGCTTGGTTGTAACCCTGCGTTTAATCGTAACAATGAGAACAGAGTCATGAGAAAAGTAGACGTCAGTTCAGTGCTCGGTGCCAGCGCGGAGACGCCTGAAGGATTGGAAAGTTGCATCGACGTTTCGGGATTAAATCTCTATTACGCGAAGGACAAGCGTGCGCTGAACGGCATCGATTTGAAAATACCCAAACAGCGTGTCACTGCATTCATCGGTCCCAGCGGCTGCGGCAAATCCAGTCTCCTGCGCTGCCTCAACAGAATGAATGATCTCGTCGATGACTGTGTAATCGAAGGGTCTATCGAGATCGATGGGGAAGACATCTATTCTAAACATGTCGATGTTGCTGATCTGCGTAGACGCGTTGGGATGGTGTTCCAGAAGCCGAACCCGTTTCCAAAATCGATTTACGAGAATGTGGCTTACGGCTTACGCATCCAGGGCATTAACTCCAAGCGCGTGCTTGACGAAGTTGTCGAGAAATCCCTGAGAGCGGCTGCACTGTGGGACGAGGTAAAGGATCGCCTGCACGACAGCGCGCTCGGAATGTCAGGCGGTCAGCAACAGCGTCTTGTGATCGCGAGGACCATTGCCGTAGAACCTGAAGTGTTGTTGCTCGATGAGCCGGCATCGGCGCTAGACCCAATTTCGACGCTAAAGATCGAAGAACTGATTCATGAACTCAAGCGCGACTATACGATCGTAATCGTAACCCATAATATGCAACAAGCTGCGAGGGTTTCGGATTTCACAGCATTTATGTATATGGGTGATATGGTTGAGTTCGATGCGACCGATACTATATTCACGAATCCTTCGAAGAAGCAGACGGAAGACTATATTACCGGGCGTTATGGTTAAGCCAAACTTTCAAGCTGGCAGAAGGCTAGTAAGGCACATAAAGTTGACTGCACACTTGTTAGATTTTAAGGATGCAAAATGATTTCCAATATTGAAGGTCACGGGCACCATATCTCTAAACAGTTCAATCTCGAACTGGAAGAAATCAAAAACAATATGCTCGAGATGGGTGGCGTTATCGAGCGCCAGATCGCCGATGCGATGAAGTCACTGCTCGAAGGTGATACAGGTTTGGCTGCACAGGTGCTGACGGTCGAAGACCGCATTGATTCGATGGAAGTGAACATCGACGAAGAGTGCAGTCTTATTCTCGCCCGACGTCATCCCGCTGCAAGCGATCTGCGACTTGTGCTTGCAATCATCAAGACAGTGCGCGACCTAGAAAGAGTCGGAGACGAGTCGGCGAAGATTGCGCGCATGGCCATCAAGCTGAGTGAAGAGGGCGAATTCAGCCAAGGGCTGGTGGAATTCCGACATCTTGCTGACAGCGTTACACGCATGGTCAGTGGTTCACTAGACGCCTTTGCGCGCTATGACGCTGAGGCCGCCCTAGAGGTTGTGCGTGATGATGTGGCTGTTGATAAGGTCTATGCCAGCGTTATGCGCTCGCTCATCACGTATATGATGGAGGATCCACGCAGTATCAGTCGTGTGCTGAACATGCTTTGGGCACTGCGGGCACTTGAGCGGATTGGAGATCACGCGAAAAACGTAGCAGAACACGTGATTTACCTAGTCAAGGGAATGGATGTTCGCCACGAAAAATTAGCCGACGTAGAAGAGCAGCTCGAAGACTAACTAAGCACCCGCTCTTTAGGGATGTGGCAGCTAAAGATGCTGCCCTTCCTCGGCGTGCTCTCTATGTCCAATTCTGAGTCATGTCTGGCGAGAATATGCTTGACGATAGCGAGACCCAGTCCCGTGCCGCCAGACTCTGCTGAGCGACTAGGATCGACGCGATAGAAGCGTTCTGTGAGCCGCGGAATATGATGCGACTCAATTCCCAGCCCATTATCCTCTACGGCAATGGTAACCCCTTTCGGATCGAGTGTAGCGCGGAATTGGATGGTTCCCTTGGCCGGAGTGTATTTCGCCGCATTAATTACTAGATTTGATAAGGCGCTGTAGAGCTCAGAGCGTTGGCCTAGGAGTATAATCCCCTCAGGGCAATCAATGAGGAAACGATGCTGCTTCTCTTGCATGATTTCCTGTGTGTGCGCCTCGATCTCCCTCGCGAGTTCTCCTAGATCAACCTTCTCCTGTGCTCTCGGCGCCGCGCGCGTCTCGATAGAGCTTAGAACGAGAAGGTCCCGAACGATATTTTCCATTCTTTGTGATTGCGAACGCATCTGCTCGATTGGCTTGTGCCAGCGCGCATCGAAAGAGTCTAGATTGTCGGCGATTGTTTCGAGATAGCCTTTGATGACAGTGATTGGCGTTCCAAGTTCATGTGAGACGTTCCCCACGAAGTCTCGGCGCATAGATTCGAGCCGATGCAGCTGGGTTACATCCCTCACTAGCATCAATTTTTCATGCTCTCCAAATAGGGTGATCTGGAACTCGAGTGTGCGCCCACTAATGCCGGGAGCTTCGATGCGCAATGTCTGGCTGTATTTTTCTTTGTGGAAGTAGTCAGCAAAGCGCGGGTCACGTATAAGATTGGTTACTGCCTGATTGCGGTCATTGGGATAGCGAATGCCCAGCAGCTCCTCGGTAGCTCGGTTCCACCAATCCAGCGTCCCTTGCTTATTGATCATCACCACAGCCATCTCGAGGGCTGCGGAGGACTCCTGGGCCTTGTCGAGTATGTTTTTCAGGTAATCGCTCGCGAGTCGCTCCTGTTTCTGAAGGCGGTAAATGCTGTCGAAAATAGACCCCCATATGCCTGTGCCTTCGGGTGGTTGGGTATCGCTTTTATGCGAGTCCTTGGCTACCCACTGGGTGAGGCGTCGCAGTTGCAATAGGTTGTAGCTGCTGTACCCCATCAACGCCACTACTAGCGCGAAGTAAATCTCGCCAATTATCACACCAACAATCACCGCGGTTCCCAGAAGGGCGAGAAAGCGCTGTAGCTCATTACGCCAATTCGTCATAGACACTCCGGCAGCGACCGCTAGTGGGACAAATCGCGGATAGGGCGCTAGCTCTCGGGTCTCTCATGCCGATAGGCCCGCAGGCACAGAGACGCAGTAGGTCAAACCAAGATTGGGATGAATTCGGGCGAAGAGAGTTAGACATAATCAGTACAAGCGCAGGTTCAGCGCCCAACCTTGCCATAATTTAGGTGTATTGTCATGAGAATAGACGGAGGGTGCCGAGTGTATGAAAGAATTCTCATGCCAAGTCGGTCGTTTATAGCGTGGGTTTTTTCTACGAGCAACAGTGTAATTTGGCTGTTGTTGCAACGGTAAAGTCCGATATAGGTGCAGGCCAATGCTCTAGGCTGATAGAGCAGTTAAATTAGGAAAACAAGCGATGAAGAAATCACTCGTCTCACTGGCGATAGCATTTTCATGTTTAGGCGCCACTGTCGCTTTGGCAGATGCGGGGCAGTTTTATATTGCACCGGGTCTGCAAAAGATGAACTACGATGCTGAGGT
>JALRKV010000145.1 GCA_023254735.1 Pseudomonadales bacterium
GTGGGCCTATGCCAACCGCATGCTCGACGTGGCGCAGTTTATCTATCGCCGCGAGAAAAAATAGAAAGATAAAAGGATACAAAAGAGAATGAAATTCCATCGCATGGAAACGCTTTCGCTGGCCGGTAAACGCGTACTGATTCGCGAAGACCTGAATGTGCCGGTGAAAGACGGCGTTGTAGGTAATGACACTCGCATTCGCGCGGCATTGCCGACGATTAAGCTCGCGCTCGAGCTTGGCGCGCACGTAAGCGTTATGTCGCATCTTGGTCGCCCGCAAGAAGGCGTCGCCGCGTCGGACCAACAAGAGTTCTCTCTCGCGCCCGTGGCGGCGCATCTCAGCACCCTGCTCGGCTCGCCCGTTGTGCTTGATAATAGCGCGCTTGAGAAGGGCGAGTCCTCTCAACCAATACCGGGCACCGTGACACTGCTCGAAAACGTGCGCATGAACGTCGGCGAAGGCAAGAACGACGACGCGCTCGCTAAACGTTACGCAGCCCTGTGCGATGTGTTTGTGATGGACGCCTTTGGTACGGCACACCGCGCGCAGGCGAGCACACACGGCGTCGCAAAGTTTGCCCCAATTGCCTGCGCAGGCCCACTGCTGGCCGGTGAACTCGACGCGCTGCAGAAATCTCTACACGCACCCGAGCGCCCGATGCTGGCGATCGTTGGCGGCGCAAAGGTATCGAGCAAACTCGAGGTGTTGAAAAGCCTCGCGACTAAAGTCGATCACCTGATTGTGGGCGGCGGCATCGCCAATACCTTTCTTGCAGCGAGCGGCGTTAACGTTGGCAACAGTCTGTGCGAAGAAGACCTCATTCCACTCGCCAAAGAGTTAATGGCGCAGACATCGATACCACTGCCTATCGATGTCGTTGTTGCAAAAGAATTTAGCGCAGACGCGGCGGCAACAACTAAGCTCGTTGCCGAGATTAGCGACGACGATATGATTCTAGACATCGGTCCGCAGACGGCGGCAATGTTTGCGGACACCATCGCCGCAATGAAAACAATTATCTGGAACGGCCCCGTGGGCGTGTTCGAGTTTTCGCAGTTTGCGCATGGCACCGAGGCAATCGCGAATGCTGTCGCAGCCAATGCGGGCTTCTCGATTGCCGGTGGCGGCGAGACGATCGCGGCGATCGACACCTTCGGCGTGACCGAATCGATCTCCTATATTTCGACAGGCGGCGGCGCTTTCTTAGAGTACGTGCAGGGCGAGGTATTACCCGCGGTAGACATATTGCTGCAGCGCGCGGCCGATTAAGATTAAGTTTTAACGAGTTTAGACAGCAGAGGACAACAGCATGGCACTTATTAGCTTACGACAACTACTCGATCACGCAGCCGAGAATGGCTACGGCGTGCCGGCGTTTAATGTAAACAACCTCGAGCAAATTCGCGCGATTATGGAGGCGGCCGACGAGGCCAACAGCCCGGTAATCCTGCAAGCCTCCGCGGGCGCGCGCAAATATGCTGGCGCAAACTTTCTCAAGCATTTGATTCAAGCCGCGATCGAAGAGTTTCCCCACATTCCGATTGTGATGCACCAAGACCACGGCGTGTCGCCTGCGGTTTGCCAGCGCTCCATTCAGCTCGGGTTTTCGTCTGTCATGATGGACGGCTCGCTCGGTGAAGACGGCAAAACCCCGATGGATTTTGACTACAACGTCGCCGTCACCAAAACTGCTGTTGCCATGGCGCACGCCTGCGGCGTCTCCGTCGAAGGCGAGATCGGCTGCTTAGGCTCACTCGAAACCGGCATGGCAGGCGAAGAAGACGGCATAGGCGCCGAAGGCGTTTTGTCGATGGCTCAGATGCTCACCGACCCGCAAGAGGCCGAAGACTTTGTTAACGCCACCGGCGTCGACGCCCTTGCTATCGCAGTGGGCACAAGCCACGGCGCTTACAAGTTTAGCCGCCCGCCAACTGGCGACATTCTTTACAGCAGGAACTGCTACAGCAGATGCTGCAATTCCAAAGGCTTTGGTTACAGCAAAGGGTGACATCGTTGGTGCTACAGCATCAGGTGTGCCTGACAACTTAGCGGTTGGTACCAACGGACAGGTACTGACTGCAGATTCGACTACAGCAATGGGACTTAAATGGTCCACACCTGCCGATGTCAACATA
>JALRKV010000002.1 GCA_023254735.1 Pseudomonadales bacterium
ACAGGCCAGTGAAAACCTACTCATCGGGCATGTATGTGCGGCTCGCCTTTTCGATCGCTACCATGGTTCGCCCTGACATTCTGGTTATTGACGAGGCGCTCTCGGTAGGCGATCTCGCCTTCCAAAAAAAATGCGTGCAACGCATGAACGAATTTCGCCAGCAGAATAAAACCATGGCGTTCTGCAGCCACTCAATGTTTCACGTTCAGGAACTCTGCGATATTGCGATCTGGATCGAGAAGGGTGAGATTCGGGAGATGGGCGACAGCCACAAGGTTGTGGGCGACTACGAAGATTTCTGCAACAACAAAAAGTCCTATACCTCGGTGGTCGAAGACTTGCCTCCTCATGGGTCAACAGCGGAAGAGACGTCTTCCGAGAATCAACCCTCTTCGCTCCAAGACTGCCGAATCAACTCGCTGTCGGTATGCAACATAGACGGTGAGGAGATCACCACGATTGATGCGCTGAGCGATGTCGTTCTCGAAATGGAAGTCGAGGTGCTCAACGACGAGATGGAAGGGCATTTCGGGTTCGCGTTTATGCGCTCGGCAGAAGAACCTATCGCTTCGTTTCTCACGACCAACGCCGAAGGTGTCGAACTGCGCCGCTACTCCCGCGGCGAGGTGTTCAAAGTTCGACTCGTGGTCGAGAAGGTCGCGATGCGCGTCGGAGATTTTTACGTGCTAGGCGGGCTGGCCGATAAGAGCGGGCTTTTATGGTACGAAACCAAGTTCAGCAAGCTACTTAGCATGAACGCCAACAAGGGCGTGGGTCCGATCACCATGCAGGCAACGTGGAGTCTGGACGCCTAAAATTTCGGTAGCGTCTTATAAGGGTTAATCTGATAGACCCGCGGCGGCGAGTCACCCCCTGTAAATTCGACCACGGCGCTTAGTGCCTGCCGGCCTATTCCCGGCGCAATCTCCCAAGGATCCTCAGCACGGCGCAGCACTGCGCTCTCGGCGAGCGCCTCGGCGTTGGACTGACTGCTCGCCTGCGTACCATCGCCCACGCGCGACTCATTCATCAAGGGCATCTCGAGTGGGTAACTCTCTGGATCAAACGCCGAGGCGGTTCGCTGTCGGTCTTTCGTGCTAACCGAATTAGCCGCGCTAGCGAAGGTCGACGACTCCCCCGGCTGCGATTCTTGCAACGGCTCATGCTGCAGTTCTGGTTGCAACTCTGGCTGCGGCCTTCGGTAAACATAAATCGTATAAAAATCACTTGTCTCGTTGCTCAGCCATGGCGAGAGCTCGGTCAGATTCTCAAAAGGAATGACCTCGCCGATTTCGCCGCGATTATTAAACGAGTCAAGCGCGCGCACGGTGCGTAAGTCGTCGATAAGCTCAGGTGTAAGGCCCGGCAATAGCCCCATCGCCTCACGTGTTGCAACATTGATATTAAGCTGCCGATTATTGCCGTATATCGTGAACGCAGATTCCAAATCAATGCCCTCGAAAAGTTCGGCGAAGCCGCGGATGTGCAGCAACTCGTTCACACTGTCGAGTTCGGGATTGTTCCGCGGCAGATACGACGGGTCGAGCGACTCGTAATATTCTCTCTCCGCGCCGTTAATGCCTTCGAGGTCATTA
>JALRKV010000114.1 GCA_023254735.1 Pseudomonadales bacterium
AGGCCCTATTTTCTAGTGCCTAGCGCCTGCTCACTTTCCTCACCCATGTGTAAAACAAAACACATTAAGTTTATTACCATCTAGGTCTCTAAAGTAACCGGCATAAAAACCGGGCATTTCGCGAGGACCCGGAGCACCTTCAATGATTCAAAAACTGTTCGCAGTAGCAGCACTTAGCTGCTTATTCGCAGCCGGTGGCGCCTTTGCACAAACCGCAGCCGACAATATTCGCCCCGCGCGCCAAGTCTGTCTCGCCGGTCAGCCCTGCGTAGGTAGCAAGATAGGCAGTAAGGTAGGCATGGCCACACAGCCAGCCGCCGCAGCGCCAGTCGCAGCCGCCCCGATGGCTTCTGCAGCAGTAGAAGAAGCTGCTGAGGTTGTAGAAGCGGTAGAAGTCGCCGCATCGGGTTTCGACGCCGAGGCAACCTACATGGCTAACTGCAATGCCTGTCACGCGGCGGGGGTCGCTAATGCCCCTAAGCTCGGCGATAAAGCCGCTTGGGATGCACGCATGGCAAAGGGCATGGACGCGATCATGGTCAATGTCATGAACGGCATCAATGCAATGCCCGCGAAGGGTCTCTGCATGAGCTGCAGCGCCGACGACCTGCAAGAGATTGTCAACTACATGGTCGCCAAGTAGAAACCAAGTATTAACAAACACCGTAAATTAAGTTCAAACACAGCAAGTACCAACCTAGGTAAGGAGTTCGACGTGTTAAATCTGAAAACTGGACTGTTCCTCTCAGCGGCGCTTTTCGCGTCAACTAGCTTCGCCGACGCGCAGCAATCAACTGAACTTGCCCAAGTAAGCGACGGTTTCAACGCCGAAACGACTTACATGGCATCATGCTTCGCATGCCACAGCAGCGGTGCTGCAGGCGCGCCAAAAGTCGGACCAGGTAATGCCGACGCTTGGACAGCGCGTCTCGAGAAGGGCATGGATCAAGTAGTCACAAACGCAATCGCCGGCATCAACAACATGCCCCCTAAAGGCCTTTGCTTTAGCTGCAACGATGACGACATCAAAGCGCTAGTCGAGTACATGATCGACAGCAGCAAATAAGCTTAAGCTAACTAAGCTTTGAAAAGAATGAGCCTTCGGGCTCATTTTTTTTGCGCTCTTTTTGTGGTTCTGTGATTTGTGGTCTATTACTAGTTCTAGTGCAAAAAATCGGAGAACCACGATGACCGTCGCCAGCATTCCCTCCCGCGCTTTGCTTGGCATCGACGCCGTTGAGGTGATGGTCGAGGCACATCTGTCGGCGGGCTTGCCGGGATTCACGCTCGTGGGGCTTCCAGAGACAGCGGTCAAAGAGAGCCGTGAGCGTGTGCGGAGCGCGATCATCAATTCGGCGCTTGCGTTTCCAGACCAGCGCGTGACGGTAAATCTGGCGCCTGCCGATCTGCCTAAGGCGGGCGGGCGGTACGACCTCGCGATTGCTGTCGCGACACTCGTTGCATCGGAGCAAATCGAAGGATTCGCAGAAGCCATTCGCGGTATCGAGATGCTTGGTGAGCTCGCGCTCGATGGAAGCCTGCGTCCGGTTCCCGGAGTGGTGCAGGCGCTTCTCGCTGCACGCAAAGAGCGTCGCGCGATTATCGTGCCCGCAGCCAATCGCGAGGCGCTCGAAGTTGTAGACTATACCCTCGCGCTAGGACTCGATTCTTTAACCGAGCTTATTGCGTTGGCCGTCGAGCTCAAGGCAGACAACGCAGCGATTCTTGCCGTGTTTGCTGCAGCACGCGCAAATAAGCCGAAGACAGCGCGGCGAGATCCGCTCGAGAGAGTCAACGCCGAAGCCGGTGTGCAGTTCAATCCCATACGAGGCCAAGCGCGGGCTCTGCGCGCACTCGAGATTGCAGCAGCAGGTGGGCACAATCTTCTGATGCTCGGCCCGCCGG
Source organism: Pseudomonadales bacterium (assembly GCA_023254735.1). GTDB lineage: Bacteria > Pseudomonadota > Gammaproteobacteria > Pseudomonadales > Pseudohongiellaceae > UBA9145. The sequence goes on from JALRKV010000114.1 coordinate 1,906, forward strand.
GCTCGGGAAAGACGCTGCTTGCAACGACGCTGAGCAAACTACTCCCGCCAATGACACGCGATGAGGTGCTCGAGGTCGCGTCGATTCGGTCCGCGGCGCGCGGACAGCTGGCGCTAGGCAGCGCCGCCCTTCGCCCTCTGCGCGCACCGCACCACTCGGCAACCATGCCGTCGCTCGTCGGTGGCGGCGCCGACGCGGTACCCGGCGACATAACCCTTGCGCATCGCGGTGTGCTATTTCTCGACGAGCTCACCGAGTTCAAACCCGGCGTATTAAATGCCCTGAGAGAACCTCTCGAAGCCGGCAAGATCACTATCAGTCGCGCTAAATACCGCGTGGTCTTTCCCGCAAACTTTCAATTGGTCGCTGCGATGAACCCCTGTCCCTGCGGCTACGCCAGCGATACCAGGCGCAGCTGCCGCTGTTCGAAAGAGCGAGTGAGCGCCTACCTCGGAAAAGTATCGGGGCCTTTAATCGATCGCTTCGATCTCATTATCGAGGTGCCTTCGTTATCGCATGCCGAGCTGTTAAACGCGCAGGTAAGCAGTCCTGACGCAGAGAGAAATACGCAAGAAGAGGCTTTGCAGTGGCAGAATCGCCAGCGCGCGATCGCCGGCTGTCGCGCGCTGCAAAGTCGACGGCAGGGGGCACTCAATAGCGATATCAAGGCGTCCACTCTTGAGGACGCCTGTCAGTTAACCGAGCTTAAAAAAACGAACCTCGTGAAGCTGCTCGACGACCTCAAAGTCTCTGCGCGCGGCGCCCATAGAATACTGCGCATGGCGCGCACCATCGCCGACTACGATGGACTCGAGGAAGTTGGCGAAGCACAGTTTCTCGAAGCGGCAAGCTACCGCCGCTGCGCAGCTATGGAGGGCCTGCTCTAAAAGGGGTCAGACACCTTTTTCCTTACTCCCCTTTTTCAACGAGCGCCGCCACGCGCTCCTCCAAATCCGCCACCCGGGCTTCGGCGCGCGCGAGCATTGCTGCCTGCGCTTCGAACTCCTCGCGGGTCACGACATCCAGCGACTCGAGGCTGCTCTTTATCGCATTCTGTATCTTGGCGTTGAGTTCGCCCTTCATCTCGCTGCCGAGCGCCTC
>JALRKV010000038.1 GCA_023254735.1 Pseudomonadales bacterium
GTCGGTTTAGTCTTTGGATTCTTGTTTTCTCCTGCCGTACAGGCGGTGCAGATCGAAGGCCTTTATAGCCATCAAACTCAGGTTTCGGGTGATGATGAATCAGAGCGCGCGCAGGCCTTTGCGACTGCGCTCGCCGCTGTCATCGTGAAGCTGACCGGTGGCGAGGACGCTCTGCGAGTTCCCGGCGTTGACCGTGCGCTATCCCGCGCGCGTGACTTCGTTGAAGGTATAAGTTACTCGAGTGTTGGCGACGCTGCGTCTGGGCAAACACAGAGAATGATCAACGTAGATCTATCCCAAGCGTTGGTTGATGCGCTATTGAGTGACCTCGGTATTCCGATCTGGAATATCAATAGACCGAGCATTTTGGTCTGGGTCGCTATTCAATCACCTGAAGGCAGTCGGCGTTTGATGAACCTCGAAACGGATCAGCTGATGGTCGACTCACTTGTCAATTTTGCGGATTCACGCGGCCTCCCGTTACTCTTTCCAGTGCTTGATTTTGAGGACCGAAGAAATCTTACGATCGATAACCTCTGGGATCTGCGCAGCGAGGCGATCAATCAGGCGAGTGCTCGTTATGGCGCAGACGGCATTTTAGCTGGGCGTATTCACTTTACCCCAACGGGGGAGCTTGTAGGGCTTTGGCAGTTCCAATTTCAGGGTGAGGCTCAGATTTTTGATGGGCTTGATTCGGACCTCAAGGCCTATCTCGAAGCGCCTCTCAGGAAGGTGACAGATCAGCTTGCAGACTATTTTGCGCTGCCTTCGGTCAGCAGCTTCGAGCGGAGTATCACGCTGCGAGTCGATGGCATCCGCACCCTTGCCGATTACGCCGCGCTACTTGCCTATGTGCGCCAGTTAGGCATTGTGCCGGAGTCCTCACTTGCCTCTCTCGATGCCGAACGAGTAGAGCTCAACCTCGCCGTGCTAGGCGACGCCATTCGGCTTCGCGAGTTGATTGCACTCGACAGAGATCTTTTGCCAATCGATTCAACCCGCAGCGAGACTGAGCTGCTCCATTACCGATGGACGCGATAGTATGAGTGGTAGAGATGAGTCTCGTCAGGGTGGCGAGCCCTATGACCAGCTTGCGCTCGGGCTGTCGCTGGATGACTCCGCAGTATTTGAGAATTTTTTTCCCTGCGACGGTAACGCCCTAGCACTCGCGAAGCTTAGAGATCTTGGGGCGAGCAGCGAGGAGGGGGATTTTATCTTCCTGTGGGGAGAGGGCTCTCCGGGCTTGACTCATTTGCTGCAGGCCGCCTGCCATCATGGGGCGGAAGCGGGCCTGTCTGTTTTCTACCTGTCCTTCAAAGAGCGCGATCATTTAGCACCCGATATCATTGAAGGGCTTGAGAGCCTCGATATTATCTGCCTCGATGATGTCGATGCAGTTGCAGGGCATGCCGACTGGGAAGCGTCATTATTTACACTTTTCAATAAAATAAGGGACGCGCGGCGAACCCTTATTTTATCCTCGCGACTGACGCCGGCGAATTTACCGATTGCGTTACCAGATTTAAAATCGCGCCTACAATCTGGCCTCACTCTTCAGGTGCATGAATTAGATGACAGACAAAAACGCGACGCGCTGATCATGCGCGCTGGCTTGAGGGGGATCGACATGAGTACGGGCGTAGCGGATTATGTGCTGTCGCGTGCTGAACGCGGACTTCCTGCGCTACTTAACGTGCTTGATCGCCTCGATGAGAGCACAATCAAGCAGAAACGCCTGCTGACAATCCCCTTAGTCAAAGCAACGCTCGGCTGGTAGTGCGAGCGAAATTCGTAGAATGCTCGGAGCTGGGTTACACCACCGCTTGTCACAAAATTCCTACAGCGGTGTTTTGAAATGTTCCCGATAGCTTCGAATAAATAACACCAAGGTGACGAACAAACCCACGCAAAGGCTTACCTCTATCACGCCCTGAACGAGTTGCTCTGCTCTGAATGCAACGAGAACGCCATGGATGAAGTAAAGGAGAACGACAAAACTCATCCAGCCGTAAGTCCGCGCGCGAGTAGTCTGCAAGCCGCGCGCGAAGAGTAGAAGCGGAAACACCTGAATTAAGCTAATGACGGTGCTCCCAAGGCTCACTTCGCCGAGCATAAGCGGGGTGCTGATGATAAAGAACGCGATAAGGCTATAGTAAAACGCGAGTACGGCGAGGCGATTAAGGGCTACGCTGCGTGGGAGTTCCGTTGCAGGATTCATGCTAGTTCCGTGAGTCTAGTTTGGTCGCCAGTCGCGCTATGCGTTTGCCAAGTGCGAGGCACAAAGCGGCTTCGTCTTCACTGAGGGGCGCTGTGCCATCGGTGCCTGTCACATGGCTAGCCCCGTAGGGGGTGCCGCCAGTAGTCGTCGTGCTAAGCGCGGCCTCGGAGTAGGGGATGCCACAGTAGATCATCCCATGGTGGAGTAACGGCAAAGCCATGCTTAGCTGTGTGCTCTCTTGCCCACCGTGTAGCGACGAGGTTGAGGTGAAGGTAGCAAAAGGTTTGTCGATAAGCGCACCCGAACTCCACAGAGAGCCGGTGCCGTCGATGAAATATTTGAGAGCGGCCGCCATATTTCCAAATCGCGTAGGGCTACCCATAATGAGTCCCATGCAGTGGCGCAAATCTTCTTCAGTGCAGTAGACCGCACCGGCTTCCGGTATCTGCGGCTCACTCGCCTCGGTATTGGCCGAGACCGACGGCACTGTTCGCAACCGAGCTTCAACTCTTTGACCGTTGATCTCAATCTGCTCTATTCCCCGAGCAATTGTCTGCGCCATTTTTTCCGTTGCGCCATAGCGACTATAGAAGAGAACAAGTACGTAAGGCGTATTCAAGAGTCGGCTCCCGAGGCTAGCGTCGTTATAAACGCGTGAATCGTTTCTGTGGCCAGTAGCTGTTTATCGTCTGCGCCGCGGCGTTTGTATTCGATGACGCCGTCGGCAAGAGAACGCGGAGAGATAACGAGTCGATGGGGGATACCGATCAGTTCAGAGTCAGCAAACTTGACACCCGGGCTCGTTTTTTTGTCCCTGTCATCAAGCAATACTTCAATACCGAGACTCTGGGCCAGTTGATAAATATCCTCCGACACTGTGCAGACGAGTTCGGATTTATGTGCATCTACCTGTACGATAACGAGTTGAAACGGAGCAATATTTTCTGGCCAAATGATGCCGTGTTGGTCATGATTTTGCTCGATGCAGGCGGCGACGACTCGGGTTACACCAATGCCGTAACAACCCATCGACATAACCACACTTTTGCCGTTTTCATCTAGCGCTGTTGCTTTGAGCGCCGCGCTGTATTTGTCACCGAGTTGGAAGATATGACCGACTTCGATGCCGCGCTTTACAGCGAGAGTCCCCTTGCCGTCGGGGCTAATGTCGCCTTCCTGCACGCAGCGGATATCCACGGCTTCATGAAAACGTGTAGTGTCGTCCCAGTTGGCATCGACTAGATGGGTGTCATCTTTGTTGGCCCCACAGACGAAGTTTGTAAGATCGGTGACGCTGTGATCTGCATAGCTATAGGCGAATTTCGTGCTTGGCCCCAGTGCCCCTGGCTTGCATCCAAGTGCCTTTTGGATAAGTTCGTCATCAGCGAACTCGAGTGGGCTTGCCACGTGAGTGAGTTTGGCTGCTTTGGTCTCATTTAATGTTTGGTCGCCGCGGAGGAAAAGCGCGACTAGCTCGCCGGTTTTTTCTCCCTCTGCATCGCAGCCCAGTACGACGAGCGTTTTGATGCAGCTTGTCGCCTCGACCGAAAGGAAAGCGCAGAGGTCTTCAATCGAGTGCGCGTCTGAGGTTGCTACTTCCTGTGGCGCCCGGAGCGTTGACTCTTGGGGTAACGGGGGAAGGCCGCCGGTTGCCATCTCCATGTTGGCCGCATAGCTGCCATCGCTGCTGAAGACTATTTCATCTTCGCCCGAATCCGCGAGCACGTGAAACTCATGTGAAGTGTTGCCGCCGATATTGCCTGAGTCAGCTGCGACGGGCCTGAAATCTAGCCCAAGACGCGAGAAGATGGCGCTGTAAGTTGTGTGCATTTGTTGGTAAGTCTGATCGAGAGAGGCTTGATCCATATGAAAGGAGTAGGCGTCTTTCATCGTGAATTCGCGTGCTCGCATAACACCAAATCGCGGGCGACGTTCATCACGGAACTTGGTCTGTATTTGATAAAGATTGGCAGGCAGTTGACGGTAGCTATTTATCTCGTTGCGCACCAAATCGGTGATTACTTCCTCATGCGTCGGCCCAAGGCAGAAATCGCGCTCATGCCGATCTGTAAATCGGAGTAGTTCTGGGCCCATGGTTTGCCAACGTCCCGTTTCGAGCCAAAGCTCAGCGGGCTGGACAACAGGCATAGACACCTCCATCGCGCCCGCTTTGTCCATCTCATCTCGAACGATGTCGGTCACCTTGCGAAGCACTCTTAGGCCCAAAGGTAGCCAAGTGTAGAGGCCGGTTGCCAGTTTGCGGATAAGTCCTGCTCGAATCATTAGTTGATGACTGGCAGTTTCTGCGTCCGAAGGGGTCTCTTTGACGGTCGCAAGGAGGTATTGACTAGCGCGCATTGAAAGGTGTTCCTTGTAAATTTTAGGAGGATGCCGGAAGGGAATCATAAAGTAAAAAGGCAGCCCGTGGGCTGCCTTTTTTTGCGATTGACTTGCCGTCTCTACGCCGATGAGTTTACACGGGCGACGGCTGTATGCTAATCACTAGACCGCGAAGTCTTTGAGCTTCTTCAGAGGAAGCACTTTGACCCGAGTTGTCGCAGGCTTCTTGGGGATATCCATCAATTCGCCAGGCTTGAAGGGGTTGGGTACATTCTTGCGCGCAGGGCGAGCAGGGCGAACCACAGATTTGATTTTCAGAAGGCCTGGGAGAGTGAACTCGCCGACTGCGCGCTTCTTAACATGACGCTCGATCAAGACAGTCAATTCCTCGATAACAGCAGCAACATCTTTCTTGCTTAATTCTGTATTGCTTGCAATTTCATTGAGTATTTCAGTCTTTGTGTATTTCTTCTGGATTGCTGGAGCCTTGCGTGCAACAGGCGCCGCTTTTGCTTTTGCAGCAGCTTTTTTAGGAGATTTCTTAACAGCCATGCCCACTCTCTTCTGTATAGTCAGTTAATAGAGGTTGTTTTTCTCTTGAGTCAATTGCTCTTAAAACAATAGCAACAACACTCAACGCGCTCTTTATAAAACATTCAACTTATGCCCGCAAGCGTTTGCGCCCCTATTTTTCGGTATAAGTTGATCGAAACCGGTAGTTTCTTCATTGGCACAATTCACAGTATTGCAAACGAGTAAATTGGTAACCCTCTAGCGCCAGCTACCCACGGTTGTGTGAGACTACGATAATCATGTTGAATTAATGGAAAAGGAATGTTGAACGAGGCGAATCGAGGGTGATGCTAATTTCCGAACTAGGTTATAATTCGCGGTTAATTGCCAATGCCCTTGAGTAACATTCAAGGCTGCGACGAGCTACTTGGGTTTTAGAGTAATCAGGAATTATTTAAATGCCTATTTATGAATATCGCTGCGAAAGCTGCGAACAGACGCTAGAGGCGCTTCAGCGAATGAGCGATGAGCCTCTAAAGCTTTGCCCATCGTGCGGCAAGGAGACCCTCAGTAAAATGGTTTCCGCTGCGAGTTTCAGATTGAAGGGCGGGGGTTGGTATGAAACCGACTTTAAGACCGGCAAGAAGAAGCAACTCGCGGACTCTGGTTCTGGTTCTGGCTCTGGTTCTAGTTCTGGTTCGAGTTCTGGCTCAGACGCAGGGTCAGCGACGTCGACGCCGAAGACAGCTATCTAAACTGCCCTCGATGAGGGTGGCGAAGGGCAACTAAACGATTAAATGAGCACTATGCCAGAGGTCTTCGAGGGCCTCGTGGCGACACAACACGACTAATTCAGGGAAAAGTTATGCGCAGCAACTATTGCGGTGAGCTAAACGAAACATTCGTAGGACAACAGGTAGAGCTCTGCGGTTGGGTTCACCGTCGTCGCGATCACGGTGGCGTAATCTTCCTTGACGTGCGTGATCGCGAAGGTCTGGCGCAGGTGGTCTTCGACCCGGACACCGTTGAGGCCTTTGCTCTCGCGGAAACGGTTAGAAACGAATTTGTCGTCAAAGTGACCGGCCTCGTTCGTCCGCGCCCTGAGGGTACTTCGAACAGCGGGCTTGGCACAGGCGCAATCGAGGTCCTGGGAAAGCAGTTAGAGATACTCAATGCCGCGGCAACGCCTCCCTTTCAACTCGATGAACATGCCTCCGTGGGTGAGGATATTCGTCTGCGTTATCGCTATGTAGATCTGCGCCGCCCTGAGATGGCCGAGCGCCTCCGCTTCCGTTCAAAGGTGACCAACACTGTCCGCAATTTCTTCGACGATAACGGCTTTATAGACGTTGAAACACCGCTTTTGACCAAAGCAACGCCAGAGGGCGCGCGCGATTATCTCGTCCCAAGCCGAACGCATCCAAGTCGTTTCTTTGCGTTGCCTCAGTCGCCTCAGCTATTTAAGCAGATACTTATGGCTGCGGGCATGGATCGCTATTATCAGATTGCTAAATGTTTCCGTGACGAAGATCTGCGCGCCGACCGACAGCCTGAGTTCACTCAGATCGACGTCGAAACCTCGTTCATGGACGAAGAGCAAATAATGACGACGATGGAGGGGATGATAAGCGGCGTCTTCAAAAAGCATCTCGGAGTCGAGCTTGGTGAATTTCCACGCATGCCGTTCTCCGAGGCGATGAATCGCTATGGCTCTGACAAGCCGGATCTGCGCATTGATCTAGAGCTTGTCGATATCGCAGAGCTCATGAAAGACGTTGATTTTAAGGTTTTCAGCGGGCCGGCAAACGATGCAGATAGCCGCGTGGTTGCACTTCGAGTGCCGGGTGGCGCTGAAATTAGCCGAAAGTCGATTGATGAATACACGAAATACGTCTCAATTTACGGCGCAAGGGGGCTTGCGTGGGTGAAGGTCAACGACCGCGCTGCTGGGCTCGAAGGCTTGCAATCACCCATTCTGAAGTTCATGCCTGACGTAGTTGTTGAGGCTCTGTTGGCAAAACTAGGCGCCGAGACAGGAGATATTATTTTCTTCGGGGCAGACAAGGCGAAGGTCGTGAACGAGGCGATCGGTGCGCTGCGAATAAAAGTTGCCGAGGATCTGGGTCTAGTAAAAGACTGTTGGGCACCACTTTGGGTTGTTGATTTCCCTATGTTCGAGACGAACAGCGAAGGCAACCTCACGTCCCTACATCATCCGTTTACAGCACCAGCCTGTTCCGTTTCTGAGCTGAAGAATTCACCTGCGACTGCACTTTCACGTGCCTACGACATGGTGCTCAACGGCACTGAATTGGGCGGTGGCTCAATACGCATCAACAAACCGGAGATGCAACAATCCGTCTTCGAAGTCCTTGGGATTGGCGAGGAGGAGGCTCAGGAAAAGTTCGGATTCTTGCTCGATGCGCTCAGTTATGGCTGCCCTCCCCATGGTGGCATCGCCTTCGGCCTCGATCGTCTCATTATGCTTATGACAGGCGCTACCTCGATTCGCGATGTTATCGCCTTCCCCAAGACCCAGTCTGCGGCATGTCCATTGACCGAAGCGCCGGGTGAGGTGTCCACCAAGCAGCTGCGCGAGCTCAATATTCGCCTACGCGAGCAGCCCAAGCCTGAGGCCGATGCCTAGCCGATTAATTGAGTGTGAGGCGAGTTAATCGCTAAACGCCTACGTTGAGCAAAATAATAATGACGGGCGCCGGCACGGCGACCCCTGAGGATAAGAAAACACTGGAGTGAAGCATGGCGGGCCATAGTAAATGGGCGAACATCAAGCATCGTAAGGCTGGACAGGACGCCAAACGAGGCAAGATATTTACCAAGATTATCCGTGAGCTAACGGTTGCTGCAAAGTCGGGTGGAGGCAACGTCGCCGACAATCCACGACTGCGTGCAATTATGGACAAAGCGCTTTCGGCAAACATGACCCGCGACACTATTGATCGTGCGATTGCTCGAGGAGCTGGCACTGCAGAAAACGAAAACCTCGAAGAGTTAGACTACGAAGGCTACGGCCCGGGCGGGGTAGCCATTTTGGTCGAAACGCTAACGGACAACAAAAACCGCACCGTTGCTGAGGTGAGGCACTGCTTCAGTAAATACGGTGGTAGCCTCGGAACGAACGGATCAGTCGCATATCTATTCGAGCGCACAGGAATCATTAGCTTTCCCGCGGGCGCAGACGAAGAGCAGATCATGGAGATAGCGCTAGAAGCCGGCGCCCACGATATCACGACGAATGAAGACTCAAGCGTCGATGTTTTAACGACGCTTGAGTCCTTTGGTGCCGTGCAGGACGCGCTTAAAACGGCTGGTCTCGAATGGGTCAATGCCGAAATGACGATGCTGGCATCGACTCAGGCGGAGCTCGATCTTTCCGGTGCTGAATCATTGATAAAGCTAATTGACCATATGGAAGACCTCGATGATGTTCAGAATGTCTACCATAACGGCAATATCTCGGATGAAATCGCCGCACAGCTTTAAGCGGCGATACCGGTGCCTCGCCGTTTTCTTTAGCCCCAATTCATATCCACGGTAACGAGACGATGGCGATTTTTCTGGGAATTGACCCCGGCTCGAGAGTCACAGGCTACGGTCTCGTCAATGCAGTCGGCAATCGACTCGAATTCGTCGGCTGCGGACGCATAAAAACCTCTTCGGACTCTCAACCTGAGAGGCTTAAAACTATTTTTGACGGCATCTGCAGTGTGATCGAGGAATTTTCCCCTCAGTATGCGGCGGTCGAAGAGGTCTTCATGGGCAAGAACGCAGCCTCAGCACTCAAACTTGGGCAGGCGCGAGGGAGCGCGATGGTGGGCTGCTTGCATCACGATCTCGAGGTAAGCGAGTATTCTGCGAGAATGGTAAAACTTGCCGTCGTTGGCTCGGGTTCAGCAACCAAAGCGCAGGTCCAACATATGGTGAAGGCGATACTCGGTATCGATGATACACTCGCCGAAGACGCGAGCGATGGGCTCGCCATCGCGATTTGTCATGCGAATACCCATGCGAGTCTAATTAAAATGGCGGGAGCCAACCGCTTTAGCAGGAAACGCTTTAAGTGATAGGACGCATTCGTGGGACCCTTATAGAGAAACAGCCAACCGAAATTCAGGTAGAGGTTGGGGGTATTGCCTATGAGGTTCAGGTGCCCATGAGCACGTTGTTCAAGCTGCCTGAGATTGGTGAGGCGGTGACGTTGCATACGCACTTCGTAGTGCGTGAAGATGCGCAGCAGCTTTTCGGTTTCATCGGGGTCAAAGACAAGGCGCTTTTCAGGACGCTTATCAAAGTTAACGGCGTCGGCCCGAAAATGGCGCTCGGAATTCTCTCCAGCGTCGATTCCGACGCCCTTGTCGGCTTGGTGTTGAATAACGACATTGCCGCGCTTGTTGCTATGCCTGGCATCGGCAAAAAAACAGCCGAAAGATTGGTTATCGAACTTCGCGATAAGATCAAAGACTGGGAGGTCGCAGGCGGCTCGCCAGCGAGTGCAGGGGCAAAGGCAAGCTCGCCTAATGCGGCCTCGGCAGCGCGCGAGGCAGAAACCGCGCTCGTCAGTCTCGGCTACAAGCTCCCCCAAGCGGCTAGGGCAATTGCATCGGTTCAGAAGGACAGGCCAGAGCTTGCGAGTAGTGAAGAACTCATTCGCTACGCATTAAAAAGTATGGCGTAAATAAAAGAATCTTAGGGACTCAGGTGTAATGATAGAAGATCGCTTAATCTCTGCAGACAGCTCTCGCACCGAAGAGTCGCATGACCGCGCAATTCGCCCGCTCTCGCTACAGGACTATATCGGGCAGAGCGAGGTCAAGCAGCAGATGGAAATTTTCATCCATGCCGCGCGCGGCCGCGGCGAGCCTCTAGATCACACGCTAGTGTTTGGCCCCCCGGGCTTAGGTAAAACCACGCTCGCAAACATCATCGCCAATGAGCTCAACGCAAACATCAAGGCGACTTCGGGTCCTGTGCTTGAGAAAGCTGGCGATTTGGCTGCAATGCTCACAAATCTTGAGGCCGGAGACGTACTTTTTATCGACGAAATCCATCGCATGAGTCCGGCGATAGAGGAGATTCTCTACCCGGCGATGGAGGACTATCAACTCGACATCATGATTGGCGAGGGGCCCGCTGCGCGTTCGATCAAGCTTGAGCTGCCGCCATTTACTCTTGTCGGTGCGACGACGCGGGCAGGGTTGCTGACCTCACCGCTGCGCGATCGTTTCGGCATTATCCAGCGTCTCGAATTCTATTCACTTGAAGAGCTCACCACCATTGTTACTCGCTCTTCGAAAATCCTCGGCACTCAGATCGATCAATCGGGGGCGTCGGAAATCGCACGCCGTTCGCGGGGCACGCCTAGAATTGCTAATCGTCTCCTTCGACGCGTGCGAGATTACTCGCAAGTGAAGTCCGATGGGGCGATTGGTGCCGACGAAGCGGCTGCCGCGCTCGATATGCTCAGCATCGACAATAACGGCTTCGATCATATGGATCGCAGGCTACTCATGACCATGATCGAGAAGTTCGATGGCGGGCCGGTAGGGATTGACAGTCTGGCCGCTGCGATCAGCGAGGAACGCGATACGATCGAAGATGTCCTCGAGCCCTATCTGATTCAGCAGGGATTTATCATGCGCACGCCTCGGGGCCGTGTGGTCACTCAGCACGGCTATCGTCACTTTGGCTTAAAACCCGTGAAAAAGCATGCAGACTTGTTTGACGAGCCGGAGTCGGCTGGCGCGCCTTAGTCTTCTGGCTGCCTCAGTCTAGCCCGAGTGTTCCATGCCATTGCTAGACTGTCTCTGCAAAGCGTCATCTTCTAAGGGTATAAGGGTACACTCGACCTTAGCCTATCCAAAAGAGCAAAACTATTTTCTCCTTCTGCCGAAAATACTAGGTGAAGCAGCGGATAGGCGGCGGCGCGCGGCTGTCCAATAGTTAGGCTAGTCGTCAGCGTGAATTAGTCTTTCAAAAAAGAACCACTGCGCATTAGATTCTGGAGAAGATGAAGTGAACGAAGAGATCAGCCCAATTCAGCTCATACTCGAGGCAACGCTGCCAGTGCAACTGGTGATGCTGTCCTTGCTTATACTCTCGATATTGTCTTGGGTCATGATTGTCCAGAGAGCGATGGTGCTCACCGCGGCATCGAGGGGCGTACTGAGCTTTGAAGAGCGTTTTTGGAGCGGCATGGATCTCAGTCAGCTTTATAAAGAAGGTACTCAGATGCAGCGTGATGATGTGCCGATAGTAGGGATCGAAAACATTTTCCGAGCAGGATTCAAAGAATTTATGCGGCTGCGGCAGCAGGCGTCGGTCGATAAGGAAGCGATCATGGAGGGCGCTCAGCGAGCCATGCGGGTCGCTTTTTCCCGAGAAGAGGAAAAGCTTGAACGGCATCTCGCTTTTTTGGCCTCGGTTGGCTCGGTCTCACCTTATGTCGGCTTATTTGGCACTGTGATCGGGATTATGAACTCGTTCATTGGTCTTGCGAGTCAGACCCAAGCGACGCTCCAAGTAGTCGCGCCCGGAATTGCAGAGGCACTTATTGCAACGGCGATGGGACTGTTTGCCGCGATACCTGCCGTTGTCGCCTATAACCGCTACTCGTCATCGGTGGAGTCGATCACTGGAAGCTACATAACCTTCACCGATGAGTTTTCGAGTATTCTCCACCGCCAAGTACACAGCGAATAGCGGAGGCTGCCGAGACTACACAATGGACATTATCGCTCGCAAAAAACGTAAGCCAATGGGAGATATCAACGTCGTTCCTTACATAGACGTGATGCTTGTGCTTCTCATTGTCTTCATGGTTACCGCGCCGCTACTCAATCAGGGTATTGATGTAGAATTGCCTCAGGCAAACAATGAGCCGCTAAGCATCGATGAGAATCAGGCAACGCTCGTGGTTTCGATTACCTCGGCAGGTGAGTATTATTTAAGTATTGGCGCAACCGGTGAAGATCGACAGTCTACAAGCCTCGAAGGCGTGGGTGAGCAGGTTGGTAAAATTGTGTCTGCGAATCCAGAAATACAAGTGCTGGTTGAGGGGGACACGACAGCCGATTGGGGCGCGATGATTCAACTCCTCACGACGCTGCAAGCGGCGGGTGTGGCTAATCCTAATTTCATCACCCAGCCAATCGACTCACAGTAGAGTCTAGGGAGAGAAAAATAGAATGCCCTCAGTGCGCGAATTGCTTGGCTTTGGCGAATCAGACGGAGTGAATAACCTCGTGATTCTCAATGGCTATCCGCTCGCCGTAGTAGTGGCCATCTCACTGCATATTCTGCTACTTGGCGGACTCGTTTATCTTCAAAGTAGCAGTCAATCGCAAGCCTTGGAGCTTATTCAGCCAACGGTGATCAAGGCGCTACTGATCGAGGAGAACCCCCAGGTCACTAATCAGCGGACACAAGAAAATCGTCGTCTAGAGGCAAAGCGCCAAGAAACCGAGCGTGCTAACGCGGCGGCGCAGAGAAAGAGAGAGGAGCAGGCCGCAGAAAAAAAGCGGCAGGAAGAGGCTGCGAAAAAGCGCGAAGAACAGCGGGTTGCTAAAGAACGAGCCGATGCGCAGGCACAGGCCAAAAGAGAAAAAGCGCAGGCTGATAAGGAAAGAGAGCAGGCCGAAGCGCGGCAGGCTAAGCAGCGCGAAGAAGAGGCCCAGCGAGATCGCGAGGCGCAGCAGCGCAGAGAGCGCGAAGAGGCGCAAAATGCCGCGGCAGCCGAGGCGGCGAGCAGCGAGTTCGAACTCGTTCAAAGCGCAACCGGGCTTATTCAGCAGCTTGTGACCGAAAATTGGTCGCGTCCTCCAAGTGCGCGAAACGGTATGCGCGCAGTTATTCAGATTAAAATGCTGCCAACAGGTGAGCTCGTTGACGTGAGAATCACGCAGTCAAGTGGCGATCCAGCGTTCGATAGATCGGCAGAAAATGCGGTCTACCGCGCTGCGCCGTTCGCAGAATTAACCGCGCTGCCGATCCGTATCTTCAATCAGAATTTCCGCACGCTGTCACTCATCTTCCAGCCAGAGGATTTACTTAACTAATGAAACTTAATCGCGCGATTCCCTTGCTATTCGTTTTTGGTGCACTGATTAGTTTTTCGGCGAAGGCCGAGCTCAGTATTCAAATCACCCAGGGGATAGACAATCCAATCCCGATCGCGATTGTGCCTTTCTCATGGGAGGGCAGTGGGGTTCTGGATGAAGCTATCGGTGACATCGTGACCGCTGATCTTCAGCAGGTCGGTGAGTTTCGAGCGCTTTCGCCATCGAATATGCTGGCAATGCCGCGCGAGGAGCGCGAAGTTTACTACCGTGATTGGAGTGTTTTGGCACAGGATTATCTCCTCGTCGGCAAGGTGCAGAGAGCGCCCGGCAGCGAATTGATCCAGGTGCAATACGAGTTTTTCGATATCAATCGAGAGATCAAGCTCGCCGGAGAGGTGCTCACCGGTACCGCGGCGCAGCTGCGCGATATTGGCCACGAAATAAGTAATGTCGTGTTTGAACTAGTGACAGGGACGCGAGGTGCATTTACCACGCAAATACTCTACGTTGTCAGTGAATTCGTAAGCTCGGAGGAGTCATATTTTCGCCTCGAGAAGGCCGATTACGATGGCCGTCGGGCGCAAGTTCTGCTGGAATCTCGTGAGCCGATTATGTCACCCAGCTGGTCACCTAATGGGCAAGACATCGCCTATGTGTCATTTGAGACTGACTTGCCACGAATTTATACGCAAAACATCGCGACGGGGCAGCGACGCCAGATCACCAATTACCCGAATATAAACAGCTCACCCGTGTGGTCGCCAGACGGGACAAAGCTGGCTATGGTTCTGTCTAAAGACGGTAGCCCAGATATCTACGTGCAAGACCTTATCAGCAACGAACTGATACGAATAACCGACCATCCTGCGATCGACACGGAACCCGCATGGTCAAAAGACGGGCGCTCTTTGGTGTTTATGTCGGATAGGACAGGTCAGCCTCAGATTTATCAGATGGAGATAGGTGCAAGCACCTACGACGTCGAGCGCCTAACCTACGACTGCTTCCACTGCGCCAAAGGGCAGTTCTTACCCGATGGGGTTAATCTTGTTCACGTCAGGCGAGAGACTCGACAGAGTCCGGACTACCAAATTTCCATTATGAATGTCGAGACTCTTAGGGTTATCACGCTCACCTCGACTAAATTCGACGAGTCACCGAGTGTCGCCCCCAATGGCAGCATGATTATGTACGCGACTAAATTCAACGGCCGCGGCGTACTCGACGCGGTGTCGATTGATGGCCGTGTCAAATTTAGGTTGCCCTCATCGCGTGGCGATGTGCGCGAGCCGGCTTGGTCGCCGTATTTAAACTAGTAAGCCTAGCAAGAATGCAACGCATGCGGATGAGGAGAAAATTTTTCCAAGTTTTCCGAAATGCCGCCGATTTAATGAGACTAGATGCAGCTGTTTAGGATGCGGAATATAACCTGAGAGGAATAACAACAATGGTTCACACAAAACAATTCATGCGGTCAGCGGTCGTTGCACTGGCGTTGATGAGCCTTGCCGCGTGTAAGTCATCAAGCGATGCGGAGAGTGATGCTAACGCCTCATCAGCGATGGGCAGCATGTCTAGCGAGTCGACGTCATCCGCAGCGCAGGCGAGCGGTGCCGGTACGAGCGGTCGCCTAAGTGCTGAGCAGATTCAAGCGGAGAATGCGCTGAGGCAAACAGTATTCTATTTTGACTTCGACATTGCCGAGTTCCGTGCTACCGACAGAGAGACGTTGATGTACCATGCGCGCGATCTGGCGGCTAATCCGAGCAAGCGACTGCGCCTCGAGGGCCACGCAGATGAGCGTGGAACGCGCGAGTACAACCTGGCCTTGGGCGAGCGCCGAGCAAACAGCATTCTTAATTATCTCATCGTTAACGGGGCGTCACGCTCGCAGATAGAAGTGGTGAGCTATGGCGAAGAAAGACCTGCAATGACCGGTCAGTCTGAGAATGCCTACAACCGTAATCGACGAGTCGAGGTGGTCGCGCGCTAGAGCACTGCATGCGCGTTGCCCTCTGCGAATGGCTCGCCTAAACTAGTCGGTATAGTCATTCTCTATGGAGTTTCGCGTAGCAATGAAATTACGCCAAGTACAGACTGTCAAAAGCTTCCAATCATTCGGTGACGGCATCGTGCGTCTGACTATGACCGCTGCGCTGGCGCTGCTTAGCACTGTTGCCACGGCGCAGAATACAAGCTCTCAGTCGTCCAATGATGCCATGTCGTTACTGCTGGATCAGAACCGGCAGCTGCGAGCCGAAATCCAAGCCCTGCGCGGACAGCTCGACGAGCAGGGCTTTGAGATTAAAAAGCTGCAGAGAGATTCACTTAATCGGTACACCGATGTCGATCAAAGGCTGAGTGATCTCGAATCTTCAGCCTCAAGCCCACGGCAGCCGGCGGTCCAAACCGTACCAAACACCACGGCAGCACCGATACAGGCGCCAGCGACGGAGTCACGAGCAAACGGCACATCACGCCCGACGCTGCAGCCTGCTGCGCTAAGCGAACAGCAGCTCTATCAGATGGCCTACGATTCTGTCATCAACAGCCACTTCGAGCGCTCCATCGCCGAGTTCGATCAGTATTTAAGCCAATATCCCGACGGGCGCTTCGTGACCAACGCACATTATTGGAAAGGCCAGGCCTATCTTTATCTCGAGCGTTTCGAAGAGGCACGCAGCGCCTACGAAATAATTCTCGAGCAGTACGCCGATTCGAGTAAAGTGCCCGACGCCATGTACGGACTGGGTCTCGCGTATCAAGGCATGGGTAACCTCCAGCGGGCAAGGCAGATGCTTAACGACATCAAGCGTCGCTTTCCGAATACAGGCGTCGCCAACCTCGCCGATACGCGACTGCTTTCGCTGTGAGTACTGATCTGAGTTTACGCCTGACGGAAATCTTTCACTCCCTGCAGGGTGAGGCTCGCACGGTAGGCCGACCGACTGTGTTCATCAGGCTCACGGGATGTCCTCTGCGATGCACCTATTGCGACACCGCGTATGCCTTCGAAGGGGGTAAGCAGCACTCACTGGACGAAATTCTTGTGCAGGTAGCTGAACATTCAGCGGAGTATGTAACGGTGACAGGGGGAGAGCCTCTCGCACAACCCTCGGCGATTCAACTCATGGAAGCGCTCTGCGATGCCGGGTATCAAGTGTCGCTTGAAACCGGCGGCGCGATGCCTATCGGTGACGTCGATGAGCGTGTATCTATCGTGCTCGACCTAAAAACGCCGGCTTCTGGCGAATGTGACCGCAATTTGCTCGCGAATATTCCCTTGCTGCGCAGAAAAGACCAAGTCAAGTTTGTTATCTGCGACCGCAGCGATTACGACTGGTCGAAGGCCCAGCTTCAGATGCATGACCTTGGGGCGCGCGTGGACGATGTGTTATTTTCTCCTTCCTACGAAGAGCTTGAGCCCGCGCAATTAGCGCAGTGGGTGCTCGAAGACCGGCTCAAGGTTCGCATGCAGCTCCAACTCCACAAGCAAATTTGGGGCGACAAAAAAGGCGTTTAATGCCGGATCCTCTTACCGACCCAAGGAAAGCGAGAATATGAAAAAGGCAATCGTCTTAGTTTCAGGCGGGCTCGATTCTGCGACCTGTCTGGCGATCGCCCAGGCCGAGGGCTATGCCTGCTACGCGCTGAGCTTCGACTATGGTCAGCGCTCTGTTAGCGAACTCGCCGCTGCGGCTCGTTTGACAGAGGCGGCAGGTGTCGCGGCTCATAAAACGTTGCCAATAGACATGGGAGCAATTGGTGGATCTGCGCTAACTGACCGCTCTATCGCGGTGCCCGAGCAGGAGACTCAGGGCATTCCTGTTACCTACGTGCCAGCCCGCAATACAGTGTTTTTGAGCTATGCGCTTGCCTGGGCCGAAGTGGTGGCAGCCGAAGCCATTTTTATTGGCGTCAACGCGTTAGATTATTCTGGCTACCCAGATTGTCGTCCCGAATATATTAACGCGTTTCAATCTCTTATCGATCTTGCTACGAAAGCGGGTGTTGAAGGTAAAAGTATTGCGCTCAGAACGCCACTAATCGACCTCACAAAAGCTGAAATTATTGGCGTTGGGTTGCAGCTCGGCGTGGATTACGCGATGACAGTTTCTTGCTATCAGGCGGATGAAGACGGGCGTGCCTGCGGCCGCTGCGACAGTTGTAGGCTGCGGATAAAAGGCTTCGCCGACGCGCAGTCCGACGATCCGACGCGTTATCAGTAATTATTCGAAAAAAATGGCGATTCTGACTTGTCTTTTTTTGATTTGATAGTACTATGACGCCCCTTCACGGGCCGTTAGCTCAGTCGGTAGAGCAGTTGGCTTTTAACCAATTGGTCGTGCGTTCGAGTCGCACACGGCCCACCATTTTTCCCCGTGATATCTCTTGGCGCTCATCGCGCCACTCCTCTGTTGCCGTTTCTCCGCATAGATAATGCCATGGTAAGATAGTGGCCTGAACCCTGACCGAGAGCGCAGCATGCAAGAAACAACCAACACCTCATCGCAAACAGAGCGCCTTGCAGCAGACACACAGCTTGTAAAATCTTACCTCGATAAGATTGATGCGTATCAGGTTGACTCTCTTAGCGCAGCAGCGACAGCCGACTATAAGCGCCGCATTCTCGATGCACTCGCCTCTAGCGGCGCAAAAATGGTTGCGCATTACTATACCGACCCTGTGCTCCAAGATCTTGCAGAGGAGAGCGGTGGTTTCGTCGGCGACAGCCTCGAAATGGCCCGTTTCGGGCGCGACTGTGACGCGTCAACCTTGATAGTAGCCGGCGTGCGGTTCATGGGCGAATCAGCAAAAATACTGAGTCCCGACAAGCGCGTCATCATGCCCACGCTCGAAGCGACGTGCTCACTGGATATCGCCTGCCCAATTTCGGAATTCTCAGCTTTTTGCGATGCCAACCCGGATCGGACCGTGGTCGTTTATGCGAACACCTCTGCCTCGGTTAAGGCGCGCGCCGATTGGGTTGTTACGTCGAGCGTTGCGTTGGATATTGTCGAACATTTAATGGAACGCGGAGAGAAAATATTGTGGGCGCCTGACCGCCATCTCGGCCGTTATATTCGCGACACAACGGGCGCTGACATGCTGCTTTGGGATTCTGCGTGCATCGTTCATGAAGAATTTAAAGCGCGTGGTCTTCGCGACATGCGAGCGCTATACCCTGATGCAGCGGTGCTGGCACATCCCGAATCACCCGCTGAGGTCTTGGCGATTGCTGATGTGATTGGCTCCACCACGCAGATAATTAACGCCTCGCAAACGATGCCAAACGCACAGTTCATCGTCGCAACCGACCGCGGAATATTTCATAAATTGCAGCAGCTCTCGCCCGAGAAAGAATTTATTGTCGCGCCCACCGCGGGTAATGAAGCAACTTGCAGGAGCTGCGCTAGCTGTCCTTGGATGGGAATGAATACGTTGCCAACCTTGCTCGCTGCGCTCGAGGCGCTTCAAGTCGGAGACGCGAATGCTGAGCTGACCAACGAGGTATTTGTCGATGCTGCGGTAGGTGAGCGAGCGATGAAGCCGCTGCAGCGCATGCTCGACTTCGCTGCTACGAACGCGTTAAAGGTGAGGGGGAAGGCCTAGCCCTGAAGCGCTCGCTGTTGATCTTCGAGAGTGTTAATGCGCTCGCGCAGTCGCGCCTCTACCGCGGCGCCGGCACCCTGATCGACTTCAATCCTGAGAGCAAACTGCAGTTGCTGACGCGCATTGCGGAAGTCTCCAAGCAACCTAAAGTATTCTGCTCGCGCTTGATGCACTTCGCTTATGTTGCCTGCTTGACCTTGTGTTTCCGCAAGCATAGCCCATAGATGATGGTCGTCCGGACGTAAAACCGCATGGCGCTGCAGCACCTCTGCTGCCTCACTGTAATTGCGTGCGGCAATTAGTGCTTCGGCATACGCTGTGGTTAGGGCGTGATTATTGGGGTTAATCTGCAGGTGGCGCGTTAAATATTCACGCGCCTGCCCAGGCTCATTCTGTTTTGTAAGAATTTCAGCCTGAGTAACCACATAGCTTATTCGATTGGGCTCTTTTGACAGTAAAGGCGACAGCGCTGCGCTCGCGCCTGCATAATTGCCTGCCTCGTAAAGCGCCACCGCGAGGCCGTAGCGATTGGCATCGCGCGTGAAAGTGCTCGTGCTATTGGTCAGAGCTCGGCGCATCTCACCGACTAACGCGTCTTTATCCTCCGCGTAATGGCCGACGACCCGCGCTCTGACGATCTGATATTCGAGATCCTCTTGATAGAGACGCTCGGGATAACGGAATTCTCGACTCCTCGCATCTGAAATACGCGATTCAGTGACGGGGTGTGAGAGGAGAAATTCTGGTGGTCGTCGCCCAAAGCGGTTTATAGCGATAAGGCGCTCGAAGAGCGAGGACATGCCCTCTGGATCAAACCCTGCGTTAAACATCGTGTCTTGGCCGATGCGATCGGCCTCCGCCTCGTTGCTGCGACTAAAGCGCAGCTGATTCTCGAGTGAGCGCCCCTGCGCGGCGGCAAGCGCAGCGGCGCCGTGGCCTGCGTCCGAGGTCGCCATCACAATAACACTCGCAAGCAGGCTGGCCATTTGCGGCACGCGGCCAGCCTGAGCCTCATCGATACCCCGGGCAAAGTGTCTTTGGCTTACATGAGAGATTTCGTGCGCCATGACAGAGGCGAACTCGGCTTCAGTGTGCGCGTTTAAAAATAACCCTGTATTTACGCCAATGATCCCGCCCGGTGCTGCGAATGCGTTAAGCTCTTCGCTGTCGATGATGACAAACGAAAGGCGGTGATCCTGTAGTTGGCTTCTCGAGGCCAGTTTGTAGGTAACGTTTTCGAGATAATTGTTTAGCAGGGGGTCAGGGATAGTTGGTGCTCCGCGACGGACGCTCGCCAAAAATTGCTGACCGATCGCAAACTCTTGCTCGAGCGACACGGTGCCCGAGATTCGGTCTCCAAGAGAGGGAAGGGTATTCTGCGCAGAGGCTATCGGCATGCATAGAGAGAGCAAGGCCGCGCTCATTAGGCCACGAACCGGGCGCGAAAACAGCCCTTGGCAGACAGGCTGGCGAGCGAGTCGGCGAGTAAAGCGACGCCCCAAAGTAATAGTGAGGCGACTAGGGTGAGGCGAGTGGCTCATGGCTGTTGGCTTGATTCTCCTTGCGGTGATGGAAATTGACCGCTGTCTTCTCATATTACTGAAATACTCCTGAAATTAAAGCCTTAGATCATAGGCATTACTAGTCAATGCTTGATAAAATAATCACATGGAACTAAAAAGCGACATTCAGTTAGACCTCAGTGGTTTGCAGTGCCCGATGCCTTTACTCAAGGCAAAACTCGCGTTGAATTCGATGGCTTCGTCGCAGGTGCTTAAGGTAATTGCGACCGATCCGGCCTCAGAAAAAGACTTTAAGCTGTTCGCCTCGCAGAGTGATAACGAGATCCTGGCTTTTGAGAAAGACGCTGCCGCGTATTTCTACTGGATTCGCAAGGCTTAGCCTCCGCCCCAATGGAGGGCTAAAGATGAAAAAGCTTGTTCATGACTTCTACGATCGCTACTTCCACGACGAAGAGTCGATCATTTTGCTGTTATTGCTGACGGCTGGCCTGATGGTTCTGCTTACGCTGGGCGGTGTTTTGGCGCCTTTGTTGACGGCTGTTATCGTCGCCTACCTCATGCAGGGGTTGGTAAACACCTTTCTAAAATACGGCGTGTCGAATCGTCTCGCGTTTTTTCTGGTTTACGTCCTGTTTATCGGGGCATTCTTAGTGCTGCTTTTCATTCTCCTCCCGCAGGCATGGAATCAGCTGAGGCGCTTAATAGGTGAGCTGCCAAATTTGCTAAGCCAATGGCAGGCCTCGCTTATGCTGCTGCCGGATCGCTACCCTAGTCTGTTTTCAGAGTCGCAGATACAGGAATTTATCTTAGGCGTACGAGGGGAGTTAGGAGGGTACGGACAGGTCATTCTAGAGTATTCGCTCGCCAGTATTCCGGGCATTATCGATTTGGTTATTTTCCTTATTTTGGTCCCGATACTCGTGTTCTTCGTGATGAAGGACAAAGGGCAACTCATCGATTGGGCAGGTAATTTTCTCCCGCGCAACCGTCCTTTGATGAGTAAGATTTGGCATGAAATGGATCAGCAGATATCGAATTATGTGCGTGGCAAAGGGCTCGAGATTATCATCGTTGGACTTGCGAGCTTTTTATTGTTCGAGGTCTTGGGGCTTAACTATGCTTTGCTGCTATCGGTGCTCGTTGGACTCTCGGTTATTGTGCCCTATATCGGTGCCACGGTGGTCACTGTACCCGTAGCAGCGGTGGCGTTTGTTCAATGGGGTATCGGTGGCGAGTTTTATACTGCAATCATCGCTTATGGCATTTTGCAATTGATCGACGGTAACGTCTTGGTACCAATTATTTTTTCTGAAGCGGTGAATCTTCACCCAGTGGCGATTATCGCGTCGGTCTTGATATTCGGAGGCATCTGGGGTCTGGCAGGTGTATTCTTCGCCATCCCCTTGGCGACGCTAGTCAAAGCAGTCATCAATTCGTGGCCCAGCAAAGTTGCGGCGGAATCAGTGCCCTCCCCAGACATGCCTGAGAAAGAGGGGTAGTTCCGCTTGCGAATCAGACCCGTGGCAACAACACCCAACACTGCAGTGCTGCCGCCTTGGCAGTCTAAGGAAAACGAGTAATGTCAGAAGTCAGTAAAAACGTGAAGGGGACACCAAGTGGCAGTCTGGTGGCGATAGTAACGCCCATGACGGAGGAGGGAAGTATTGACTTGCATGCGTTCGATAAATTAGTCGAATGGCATATACAAAGTGGTACCCATGGCATCGTTGTCGTTGGCACAACAGGCGAGTCGGCAACGCTAAGCTCTCAAGAACACATCGACCTCATCGCACATTGTGTCAAAACGGTTGCGGGCAGAATTCCCGTTATCGCCGGTACCGGATCGAACAATACCGCGGAGGCGCTTTTGTTTACCGCCGAGGCGAAAGAACGGGGCGCAGATGCCTGTCTTCTAGTTACGCCTTACTACACGAAGCCCTCACAAAGGGGACTCTATGAGCACTTTAAACGCATCGCCGAAGGCGTAGACATTCCGCAGATACTCTACAACGTTCCCGGGCGCACAATGTGTGATTTATCCCTCGAGACGGTGAATGCGCTCGCCGATATTCCTAATATCGTCGGGATTAAAGACGCGACCGGTGATAAGAATCGTGGCCTTGCGTTAATTGACCGCTGCTCAGATCGGTTAGCGATCTACTGCGGCGAAGACGCATTGAACTGCGAGCTTATTCTGGCCGGTGCGAAAGGGGCTATCTCTGTGACAGCGAATGTTGCGCCTGCCGAAATGTCGCGGGTGTGTGAGTTGGCAATGGCGGGTGATGCAGAAAGTGCTCGCGAGGTAGACAGCGCGTTAAAACTGCTACACCGTGATCTGTTTGTAGAGGCCAATCCGGTCCCAGTAAAGTGGGCGCTTTGGCAAATGGGCCGGATTAAAAGAGGCATCCGTTTACCTCTGGTGGAACTCGACGAACAGTTTCACGTCAAAGTACTTGATGCGTTGTTAAATGCTGGTATCAACGTAGGATAGTCAAAAGAGTAATCTGTCTCGTGGCTGCGCCGAGAGATTCGCACACTTAATAAATAAAAAACTCCGCTGGGAATAGGCAATGCATTGTAAATATCATCACTCGCTCCGACTGGCCTCTATCGCGCTTCTTTTAAGCGTTAGCGCCTGCAGCATTCCTGGATTGGATAAGATAGGTTTGACCGGCGAAGATGGCCTGATACGCGATCGCGTGGGCGATTATAGAGAAGCACCCATTTTGCCGCGGATGGATATTCCGAGCGATCTAGACAGTTACACCATCGATCAGCTCTACGTTATTCCGCAAGTTGTCGAAGTAGCAGCGGATACACAGCCTTTCGACGATGTCCCGATGCCGAAACCAATCGAGACGAGGCGGCGAGAGGGGGTCATCATTCAGAATTTGGGCGATAGCCGCTGGATACTCCTCGATGCGACACCCGCTCAGGTATGGCCATTGGTACGTGACTTCTGGTCACGCCTGAATGTCGTTCTGGACTATGAGAATCCGAGTAGTGGGATCGCCGAAACGGCGTGGGTGGAGGTAAACTCAGAGCCTCTTTTGAGACACAAATACAGAATCAGTATCGAGCCTGGTCTACATTCGGGCTATGCCGAAATCTATGTCACTCACATGTCGGATTTGCGGACGGATCCGATCCCTTTAGTGCTCAACTGGCCCGAACAATCTGATTCCGAGGACAGGGAGAGACAAATTCTCGATGCCCTTTCACAATATTTAGCAGACCGAAATGATGTTTATCAGGCGTCGTCGTCGAGTCTGCTGGCCGGCAGTATTGAATCGGCACGTAAAGCGAATCTTATCGATGTAGGCACTGAGAATGAAAAGTTAGCGCTCCGCATCAATTACGGTCGTGCCTGGGTACAGGTGCGGCAGGCGATAGAGCGCGCAGAGATCGAAATCGTGGACGCCAATCGCGACCAGTCGGTGATCAGCGTTAAGTTCTCAGGGATCAAAGACGACACTGACAAGCCGGGCTTTTTTGGGCGTCTGCTTGGTAGAGGCCGTGGGCAAGACGCCGCGTTGCTGCAAGAGTTTGCAGTCAGGCTCCTCGATACTGGCGATACGATCGATGTCGTTATTGAGAAATTGGGAGAGGAAAAATCACCCCAGAGCCGCCTGACTACTGAGCTTCTTCAAGAGATTAATGAGAATCTAATCTAGTCCAAGGCCTTAGTTCATGGAAACACTTTTCCTACTTGTCTCTCTCGGCGCGGCAGTCTGTTTAGCGCTCGCTGTAATTTGGTTAGCGATAAAGCTACAGAGGCAAAGGGAAACCAATCTTGTCTTAGAGAAAACCCTTGAGCTCGAAAAGGCACAGTTTGAAGAGAAAGTCGCGCTCCTTAAAGAGTCTAAAGAAGAGTTAAGCCTGCAGTTTAAAAACCTCGCGAATGAAATATTCGACGACAAGAGCAAGCGTTTCGAAGAGAAAAACCAGCAAAGCCTTTCGGCTCTGCTGAATCCCCTGCAGGATAAAATCAAAACGTTTGAGAAGCGCGTCGAAGAGACCTACAGCAACGAGGCCAGAGAGCGACATACCCTCGGGGCCGAGATCAAAAAGCTCTATGAGCTCAACGATAAGCTGGGTGTAGAGGCGGCAAACCTAGTACAAGCGCTCAAGGGCGACAACAAGTCGCAGGGCAATTGGGGAGAGGTGATTCTTACTAGCATTCTCGAGCGCTCCGGGCTTACAAAGGGCGTCGAATATGAGGTGCAGGTCAGTCTAAATGCTGAAGACGGTAGCCGCTCGCAGCCCGATGTCGTTGTTCATCTACCTGAGTCGAGGGATATTATTATTGACTCGAAAGTCTCTCTTAAAGCATGGGAAGGCTATACTAGTGCCGAAGAGCCTGAATCGAAAGAGGGTTATCTCAAACAACACATCCAATCCATTCGTGGTCATGTTCGCGGCTTAGCGGCAAAGAACTATCAGAACCTTATCGGCGTTAACTCGCTAGACTATGTTTTTTTGTTTATGCCTATCGAATCCGCCTACTCGGTCGCGATACAAGAAGCCCCCGACTTAAGCCACGAAGCGTTTGAGAAGAACGTAATTTTCGTTGGCCCAACGACACTTTTGACAACGCTAAAGACCGTGCAGAATTTGTGGCGATTGGCGCAGCAGAATCAAAATGCCAAACAGATTGCCGAGGCGGCAGGTCGGCTTTACGATAAATTTGTAGCCTTTAGCGAAGATATCGAAGAGCTAGGTAAACGGTTAGAAGCGACAACTGCGACTTACGACAAAGCGCATAACAAGTTGGTTAGCGGTCGAGGAAATCTCATTTCTAGAACCGAAAAACTCCGTGAATTAGGTGCAAAAACAGCTAAAAAACATAAAGCGCATGTGATTGATAAAGCGTTAGGCATCGACGAGGACGACGTATCTATAACCACCGCTCTGCCCAGTTCACCTGATTCTCGAGAGACGCTGTTTGATGAATGACACACTAGCCGACTTGTTGGCCCCTATACAAAATTTCTTGCACTGCAGGACACCCGACGCTTGGATCGAAGCTGCGAGCAAAAATCAGTCGCTGCTTCTCGTTGATCATGCCAACTGTGAGAAAAAAGCTGCCTCTACAGCAATGAACTTAATGTATAAGTATACCGACAGACCTGAGCTGTTGAAGAAAATGTCGCAGCTAGCACGAGAAGAACTCTTGCACTTTCAACAAGTCGTTGAGCTCATGCAGGCGAGAGGCGTGCGTTACGATGGAGTATCCGCATCGAGGTATGCAGCGAGTCTTAGGGCGCTTTCAGACTCTAACGGCGAGGCGCAGCTCGTTGATACCTTGCTCATAGGCGCTATTATCGAAGCCCGCTCCTGCGAACGCTTCGCAGCCCTAGCACCGCATCTGGATGACGAGTTGGCGAAGTTTTATCGCAGCCTACTGAAGTCTGAAGCGCGCCACTATGAAGATTATTTGGGTCTTGCTTCAGCCTACGCGCCAGCGGCGGGAGTTGATGTCGAAGAGAGACTTCAGGCGTTTCTAGCCGCCGAAGCGCTGCTCGTGGAGAACGAGGATTCTCAGTTCCGATTTCACTCGGGCGTGCCCGCGTAAACTCCTTAGAGGTTAGCGCTTGCAGGAATTAGGCGCGGTAAAATTAGCGCCCATCCGCCGAGTCAGTTCCGCCACGTCCCTGCATGGGATTGAGTCATTGCCCTCAAGGTTCAACGATCTCAGAGTCTGAATCCTAAGCAGTGGCGAAATGTCCTCGATCAGATTGTCGCTAAGATTCAGTCCGCTCAGTCTGTCGAGACGCTCGAGTGGGGTGAGATTGCTAATGCGATTTTTCCCCAGATCAATAAATCGCAAATTTTGAAGTCGTGAGATATTCGCGAGATCGGCTACTTCTGAATTTGCGCAGGCGAGCACCTGCAGCTGATCTTCGTTTTCAATTTTTTGCTGCCGCAGGGCGAAATTGATGCAGCCCTGTAAGTCCGCGCTGCGTACCTCGCCGGTGTACAAACGATCTTGAGGATCGAATACTGCGTTGTTGTTTATCGATACGGTGTAGGGGCTTGAGCATGCAGAAACCAGTAGCGCAAACGTGAACGCCTGCAGCGCTGGGCGGCCAAGCCTATGCGAGAGCTGCTTTCTGATCGGTTCACCAAGACTGCTGATAGGCATCTGATAGATCTCTTAGTAACATCTTAATGACGTCGCAGCGGCGCGCGACTGAACACTGACGGCTTAGGAGAGGAGGTTGCTCTCTTGCTAGGGTAATGTAAAGCCGCTCTTCTTAAAGTGTAGCATCGTTGAGCTCGAACGGCCCTCTGTGGCTGGCAATTGGCAGATTTCCTCGCTAGACTGCGTCTCAATTGCTGATGTCACTACAGACACTATTTCCCTGCTGGCAGACTCGTTCGAAGTCGGTTGGCGGTCGGAGACCCTGGCTGGGAATTCAATGGCACCGCGACGTTTTTAACTTTCTAGAAGGAATACACATGTCGAATCACTCGATCACCTCACTGTCAAATTCGCTTACGACGAGCATCGCACGTGCCGCACTATCGTTGTCAGCGGTCGCGAGCCTCTCTTTTCTTCTGATGAGCCAGGCTTCTGCTCAGGAAGCAATCGATCTCACCGATGAAGACAATCGCATCGGCTATTCTATCGGTGTGAATATCGGTCAAAACCTCGTTGCACAAGG
This sequence comes from Pseudomonadales bacterium, assembly GCA_023254735.1. Taxonomy (GTDB): domain Bacteria; phylum Pseudomonadota; class Gammaproteobacteria; order Pseudomonadales; family Pseudohongiellaceae; genus UBA9145. The sequence goes on from JALRKV010000038.1 coordinate 26,954, forward strand.
CATCATTGAGGGTATCGACATGAATAGCTTCGTGGCGGGTATGCGCGATGCAGCCGGCGGTACTATTCAGTTGAGCAATGAGGAACTGTTTGCCGCGATTCAGCTTTTCCAAGAACGTATGACGGCGGCGGCGCAGGCAGAAATGGAAGCAAATCTTGCGTCCACACAGGCGTTCCTTGAATCGAACGGTGCCAGGGAAGGCGTGGTCAGCACCGCGTCGGGTTTGCAATATGAGGTGATCTCGAGTGGCCCAGCCGATGGCGAGTCTCCCACGGCAAATGACGCGGTGCTCGCTCATTATCATGGCACTCTCATCGATGGGACTGTGTTTGATAGCTCAGTCGACCGTGGTGAACCTGCTGAGTTTGGGCTTAACCAAGTGATTAGCGGTTGGACCGAAGCGCTACAGCTGATGAATGTTGGTGATAAATGGCGTTTGTTTTTGCCACCAAATCTAGCTTACGGCGAGCAGTCGCCTACGCCGGCGATTCCGCCAAACTCTGCTTTGATATTCGAAGTAGAACTGCTAGAAATACGCTAGCAAACCGTTTTATACGCTAGGTGCGCCTTCATGGGCGCGCTTAGGCCCTTGTCTACTTGTGTTTGTGGATTCCCATGATCGCCGATTTTAATGCTCGCTTGCTCGAGTTTCTCGATACAAGTCCAACCCCTTTTCACGCAGTAGCAAGTCTCAGTAAGAGGCTAAATGACGCAGGCTTTAGTCAGGTTGCTGACGGCGATAGGTGGCATCTGCAGCCCGGCGGTCGTTATTTCGTCGTGCGCAATGATTCGGCGATTGTGGCGTTTGTTTGTGGTACTGAGCCTTTTGTCGAAAATGGGATCCGGGTTGCGGGCGCGCACACCGATAGCCCGTGCCTCAAAGTAAAACCCGTTCCCGTGGTTAAAAAGCAAGGGTATGTTCAGCTCGGAGTCGAAGTTTACGGCGGGGCATTGTTAAACCCCTGGTTTGACCGTGATCTATCGCTTGCCGGGCGGGTGGACTATCTCGCCGGAGACGGAAGCTTGCAATCGATGCTGATTGATTTGCATAGGCCTGTTGCCTTTATTCCGAGTCTTGCGATTCATCTCGATCGGACAGCCAATGAGGGGAGAAAAATAAACCCTCAGACTGAAATGGCGCCGCTAATTTCACAGCTCTCTGCGGACGAAGATTTCTCCCTCGAGGCTTTTCTTCTGGATCATATCCGGTCGCTACCTGAGTGCGAGACGGCAGCAGAAGTGCTGTCCCATGAGTTGATGTTTTATGACACGCAGCCAGCCAAGCTTTTAGGACTAAAGGATGAGTTTTTGGCCTCGGCGCGCCTAGATAATCTATTGAGCTGCTTCCTCGCCTGTGAGGCGCTCTGCGATGCGCCCGATACGCACACGTCTGTTGTAGTGTGCAATGACCATGAGGAAGTAGGAAGTGTCTCGACGTCGGGCGCCCAGGGCCCGCTGCTTCGGTCTGTGATTGAAAGGCTGCTGAGTGCGTCCGACGCGCAAGCTGACGGCTTCGACCGCCTGATCAGTCAATCGGCAATGCTCTCGATCGACAATGCGCACGGCATCCACCCGAATTTTATCGATCGCCACGATGATAAGCACGGCCCGTTACTGAACAAAGGGCCGGTAATTAAAATTAATGCTAATCAGCGCTATGCCAGCAACTCTCACTCTGTGGCATTGTTCAAGTCGCTATGCGCTAAGGTTGGGGTTACGCCTCAGCTGTTTGCTATGCGCGCGGACATGGCGTGCGGCAGCACTATCGGGCCAATCACTTCGGCTTCTTTGGGAATCGAGACGGTAGACGTAGGTGTGCCCACCTTTGGCATGCACTCGATTCGAGAGCTCGCAGGTTCAGATGACGCACACGCGCTCGCGAAGGTAGTTGCCGCTTTTTTCTCGCGTTAGCGAACCTGTTTCTTGATGTCGCGGATGATAAACCGGGCGGGACTTATTAATTCGGCTTCCGCCGCGGTTAAGGGCAATGGTTCTCCGCAGATGAGGCTCGCGAGGAACTCTGCGCTCAGCGGGCAAGTAGCCACGCCGTTCGAGCCATGACCAACATTCACAAAAAGACCCTCTTGGGATGCCAGTTTAGCGGGCACTTCAGCCTTCGCATTTCTACGCAAAGAGGATAGGCTTGCGATGAGGCTCTCAACAGCTGGCGCTCTACCAACAACGGGGAGGAAGTCATCCCCCGCGCTGCGGATTGCGACCAGCGGCTGCCTCGCTTGCTGCGCGTGCTCTGAATCCACTTCCGTTGACGATTCCGCAGCCGTCTGTGCGATCCCAGTGCCATTTTCGCGATTGGCAGACAGGGGCGCGAATAGACCAGCTAGCCCCGCTAGGTTCTCTTCATCATCAACCGCAGATCGCTCGAGTGTTGCAAGCGAGTGAGGATCCGATCGATAGCTCGCAGCGATTACGTGAAAGCCAGTTCGCACCGGAAATAGGCTGCGCTCGCCGCTGACCACGCAGCGCAGCGCTGCTGAATCGGCGTCTGCTTTAATCAGGCTTACCTGTCCGCGCGCGGTTTGCAGACGTATGCCGAGATCCGGCATCAGGGAGTCGATGGCATGGGAATTACACAGAACAACGGTTTTTGCTGAGTGCTTATTTCCCCTCGAATCTATCGCTATCCAGCGGCTGGTTGCAATGTCATCTGCGTTCTCGATCAATTCCACGATAGTGGTATCGAACTGTGGCGAAATTCGCGGCTCCAGCGCAAAGAGCTTGTCAACAAAGACCCGCGGATCGAGCCACCCAGCCTCCTCGAAATGCCAGCCTCCCTCTAGAACGGGAAGCCCCGCCAGCGAGGAAGCAGCAGCCGCGCTCACAGCCTGAGCGACTCGAGGGTCGTAGATCGAAGCGACGGTTTCTTGGCTTAGCGCCTGCTTCTTATTTAACGCGCCATCTAATTGCACTGCGCCTGTTGGATACCAAGCGGCTGTTTCCGAAGGTGCTGTTTCCGCAGGTGCTGTTTTCAAAGGTGCGGTAAGCGCGTCAATTGTCGCGTAAAGACGGCGCGCGGTGTGATAGGCACTAAGGAAAAAGCTTGCACCACTGCCTGCCGAGCGGAAAAGCCTAGGACGCAGGGCGAGTTGGGGGATGCCTGAGGCGCCGCACATCGCTTGCGGTGCTGCATCAACTATTTTTACCTTATGCCCACGACGCGCGAGTGCGAATGCGGTACTGCAACCCGCAAGGCCGGCGCCGATAACAAGCACGTCGTGGTAGCTGGTTTCTTGGCGATTTGGGCGGGGGATATTTTGCGGCTGCGCAATCTGCGATTGCCTATGTCGTTGTTCATGTTTACTTCCCGGCTGGAATAACTCGGTTTCATTTCCCATGACGGCGTAGAGACTGTGCCTCTTCTTGCCAAAGCCTGCTCGCTTAGTGGCGTTAAAGCCGGCGGCAATGAGCGCTCGTCGCGCGCTTCCTGCAACGCTATAACTTGTCGCGGTTGTGCCATTCTTACTGTGCGCAGCAATGGCGCGGGTTAACGCAAGGTCCCAGAGGCTAGGGTTTAGCGACGGACTAAATCCGTCCAGATACCAGGCATCGACAGCTGATGCCTGGCTCTTCCTCATCGCATTGAGACGCTCGCGTGCGTCGCCGTAGTGCAGATCGAGTATTACCTCGTCGCCGAAGTAAAGTCGGTGGCAACCCGCGCTGTGTTCGGGATATTGTCCGAGCAGCTCGGCTGCAGTCGTTGCCAAGTCTGGCCACTGTTTGAGTGCACGAGCAAGATCGGCCCGCGTTAAGGGATGCTTTTCGAAAGCAAGATAGTGCAGCCGGCTTGGCCGCTCTTGTGTCGCTGTCCAGAGCTGCCGTGTTTCCAGAAAATTGAGTCCGCAGCCAAAACCCAGCTCAGCAATGACAAAACAGCCGTCAGCGTGATGAGGAGAGCGAGAAGCTGATCGCCATCTCAGAGCGAGCTGATTACCCTCCAAGAAGAGATACCGGCTTTCGGCTTGGGCACCCTCGGTCGAATGGTAGGTGTCCTGAAAATCCTCAGAGTAGGGCAGTCCATTTTCTAACCACGACAATTTCGCGTTCGCAACGACGAGCGTTGTTGGCGAGCGAAGGGTATCCGCTTGGAAGTTGTCGCTATCGGCAGTCATTATAATTCTATCTATGTGAAACCCAGGAGCCTGAGTTTAGCATGCTCACCCCTGCTGCTCGCGTTCGTAACTGCTGCAGATTTCGAGTAAAATGCGCGGATTAACCATAGCACTCTTTAAATTTTTTGGATTCTCACATGTTGGAAATAAACGCCCCTTTGACGCAGCTACGCGATCTACGCGCTCGAACCGAGACGCTTAGGGGGTATCTTTGACTACGACACCAAGCGAGAGCGGCTAACCGAGGTAGAGATGGAACTCGGGGAGTCAGCGGTTTGGGATAAGCCTGACTATGCGCAAGCACTCGGCAAAGAGCGTTCCGCGCTAGAGGCTGTCGTGAAAACGATAGATAGTCTAGAAAGTAGTCTAGGAGACATAGAAGATCTGCTGACATTAGCCAGTGAAGAAAATGACAACGAATTATTCGAGGAGGCCAAAAGCGATCTCGCCCATCGAGCCGCGAGCCTTGAAGCACTCGAATTTAGGCGCATGTTCTCTGGTGCGATGGACCCGAGCAATGCCTTTTTAGAGATCCAAGCGGGATCTGGTGGGACCGAAGCGCAGGACTGGGCGGAAATGATCCTGCGAATGTATCTGCGCTGGGCTGAATCAAAGGGCTTCGATGCGGAGGTGTTAGAGGTCTCAGGCGGCGAAGTAGCGGGAATAAAAAGCGCCACGCTGCACATCAAGGGTGAATTTGCGTTTGGCTGGTTACGAACCGAGACGGGAGTGCATCGCTTGGTGCGTAAATCGCCTTTCGACTCCGGTAGTCGTCGCCACACTTCCTTTGCCTCGGTCTTTATTTCACCCGAAATAGATGACGATATCGAAGTCGATCTCGACATGTCCAAAGTGCGCGTAGACACCTATCGTTCGAGTGGTGCAGGTGGCCAGCACGTCAATAAAACCGATTCTGCGGTAAGACTGACCCATGAGCCGAGTGGTATTGTCGTTCAGTGCCAAAGCCAACGTTCTCAGCACAAGAATAAGGACGCGGCCATAAAGCAACTCAAGGCAAAGCTCTACGAAATGGAAGAACTCAAGCGCAAAGAAGCAGCGCAAGACGTAGAGGAATCTAAAGCCGACATCGGCTGGGGTAGTCAGATCCGCTCGTATGTTCTCGATCAGTCGCGCATCAAAGATCTGCGCACTAATGTTGAGGTCAGCAATACGGGAGCGGTGCTCGATGGCGGGCTGGACAAGTTCATCGAAGCAAGTCTCAAGATGGGACTGTAAACGTAAAACAGCACAAAATTTTCATTCCACCAGCTTAGACGCTGGTCTCAAAAGACAGATGCAACTATGAGTAAAGAACATATCGACAACGCAGACGCCCAAGACGAGAACAAGTTGATCGCGGCACGACGCGAAAAACTGGACTCGATTCGCGAAAGAAGGGTCGCGTTTCCCAATGATTTTACGCCGAGTGCGAGTTCGGAGAAGCTGATTGCGCAGCACGAAGCGAAAGACAAAGCGACGCTCGAAGGCGAGTCTATTCAGGTGTCGGTTGCTGGACGCATTGTGCGCATGCGCGGCCCGTTTACCGTAATTCAAGACGGCGCTGCTCAAATGCAGTTGTATATGAACAACAAGTCGCTACCTGAGGAGTTGGTTGAAGAATTCAAAGCATTAGATCTGGGTGACATTATTGGTGTCGAGGGAGAGCTTTTCAAAACCGGCAAAGACGAATTGACAGTCCGCGTGGCAACATTTCGACTCTTAACTAAGTCATTGAGGCCGCTGCCTGATAAATTCAAAGGGCTAACCGATACGGAGATGCGCTATCGGCAGCGCTATGTGGACTTGATTGTCAATGAAGAGTCGCGTCGTATTTTTTCGATTCGATCCAAGATAGTGCGCTGTATACGCGATTACTTTGAGGCACACCAGTTCATGGAAGTTGAAACGCCAATGATGCAGGTCATTCCAGGCGGTGCGACTGCCAGACCCTTTGTTACGCATCACAATGCGCTCGATCAAGATATGTACCTGCGTGTTGCTCCAGAGCTCTATTTAAAGCGTTTGGTGGTCGGTGGCTTCGATCGAGTGTTCGAGCTGAACCGCAACTTCCGTAACGAAGGGCTTTCCACGCGCCACAATCCTGAATTCACTATGCTCGAATTCTATCAAGCCTATGCGCGGTACACTGACCTCATTGATCTTACCGAAGACCTATTTAAGACGATCGCCCAGACGGTGCTCGGAACGACGAAGGTCACCTATCAGGGTTCTGAATACGATTTCTCGAAGCCCTTCGCTCGCCTTTCGGTGATTGATGCAATAAAAAAATATTGCGACGTTACCGACGATGCTGCGTTCGCGACCAAAGAGTCGCTAATGGCGCTTGCCGACCGTTTCGACGTACATTACGACAAGGCGTGGGGAAAGGGTAAGATCCTGATGGAGATATTCGAGGAAAAAGTCGAAGCTGAGCTCGATCAGCCGACTTTCATTACGGAATACCCGATAGAAGTCTCGCCACTTGCTCGCCGCAATGAGCAGAATCCTGAGATTACAGACCGTTTCGAGCTAATTATCGGCCGGCGTGAACTCGCCAATGGATTCTCGGAACTGAATGATGCCGAAGACCAAGCTGAGCGTTTCAGAGCACAGGTCGCGCAAAAAGACTCCGGCGATAACGAGGCGATGCACTACGATGAAGATTATATTCGAGCCCTGGAATACGGTATGCCCCCGACTGCGGGTGAGGGGATCGGTATCGACCGATTAGTCATGCTGTTCACCGACAGCGCGTCGATAAAAGACGTGCTTTTGTTTCCACACATGCGTCCTCTCTACGGTCACGACTAGGTTTGCGGTAGCTGGATGAACACTCCATCCCACGCAGGTAATTTACTTAAGGCCTTGCCGCGTGAGTGGCTTGCTAGAATCGCGGCGTTACCCGGGCAGAGTGAAGCGAGTATTGCGGCGCTTCTGGCAGATATCGAGCATAGTTTGCGGGCAGAAATTAATGCGGGCGTCTCGATTTACCCGCTAATGCATGAGGTCTTTACGGCCTTAGTGAAAACACCGCCAGCGCGGGTGCGTGCCGTGCTACTCGGCCAAGACCCTTACCATGGCGGTCAAGCACACGGGCTCTGTTTCTCTGTGCGCGACGGGCATACGTTTCCCCCCTCGCTGCGTAATATCTTCCGTGAGCTTGTCGAAGATACCGGTGCCCCCGAGCCGCTAACTGGCGATCTTAGCGCATGGGCAGAGCAGGGCGTGCTGCTTTTAAACAGCGTTTTGACGGTGAGGGCGGGTTTAGCCGGCTCGCACGAAAAACTTGGCTGGGGTCAGCTCACGGAGCTAATCATGCAAGCGGTGTCGGAAGAAATCCAACCGAGTGTTTTTATTCTCTGGGGCAATTTCGCCGCGAGCAAAAAGAAATTTATCAACGAGAAAAGACATCTGATTATCGAGAGCCCGCACCCGTCGCCGCTTTCTTCCTATCGCGGTTTTTTCGGCAGCAAGCCCTTTTCTCGATGCAATCAATTCCTGTGCGAACAAGGCAGGGGCGAGATTAACTGGACGCTCTAAGCGTCGGTAATGCTCGATAAAGAATCAATTTTAGGAGTCAGTGTATGAGTGAGCAAACGTGTATCGTTGTCGGCGCGAGCCATGCGGGCACAACCTTGGCCTTGCAGCTTCGCCGTGAGGGGTGGGCTGGAAATATACTCCTTGTCAGCGAAGAGAACGAGTTGCCTTACCATCGACCTCCGTTGTCAAAAGAGCTTTTGGCAGGCAAAAAAACGTTGGACGAGATTCGCTTGCGTCCAGCGAAATTATTCGCTGATAACAACGTTGAGTTGATGCTAGGTACACGAGTAGAGAAGCTCGATAGGGAAGCGAAAAGCGTAACGCTATCCGATGGCAGCCTCCGTTACTACGACAAGCTAGCCATTTGCACGGGTGCCTCTGTAAGAACGCTGCCAGGTAGTGAAAATTTCGACAATGTTTTCACCATCCGCAATGCGGCTGACATTGAAAAATTTCGTCCACTGGCGATTCCGGGTCGCAAGGTGGTTATTGTTGGCGGCGGTTATATCGGGCTTGAGGCAGCGGCTGTCCTTCGCAGTATGGAACTCGAGGTGACGGTTATTGAGGCGGCGCAGCGGGTTCTTGAGCGCGTAACAAGCGAAGTGATGTCGGCTTACATGACGCAGCTTCACGCTAGCAGGGGGGTGACTATCGTGACCAATACGATGGTGAGCGAACTTCGCGGAGAGGGCTCGGTGCAGACAGTTGTTTGCGCAGACGGTTCGGCTTTTGAAGCAGACTTTGTGATCGCCGGAATCGGTGTTGTGCCAAATGTTGCGCTGTGTGAAGAGGCCGGGCTTGCTACCGATCGCGGCGTTTTGGTCGATGAAAACGCGCAAACAACCGATGCAAACATCTATGCAGCGGGTGATTGCGCGCGTCATCCTAGCGCGCTTTATCGTCGGCCTTTGCTCCTCGAATCAGTACAAAATGCGACCGACCAGTCACGCGTGGCTGCCGCAAATATCTGCGGCAAAGTGATCGCCTATGACGCTGTGCCTTGGTTCTGGTCAGATCAATATGAGATTAAATTGCAAATGGTTGGTCTTAGCGAAGGCTTCGACGAGATCGCTATAAGGGGCACACCCGAGGTTGACTCGGAGAGTGGTTTTGCGCTGTTCTATTTGAAAGAGGGCGTTGTGATTGCCGCCGACTGCGTTGGCAGACCTAAGGAATTCATGCTGGCGAAAAAATTAGTGAAGGAACAGGCGAGCGTGACAGCTGCGCGACTCGCCGATGAGTCAGTTGAGGTCACGGCGCTCGCCACAGCTTAGTCGCCTCGATATATGCAGCCACTTGTGCAAGTTTCGCGAATCTCGATCTCGCTGAGCTGAGGCAGGGTGGCGATGAGTTCCTTCCAGATCCAGCGCGCGAGGTTCTCACTGGTTGGATTTTCGAGACCCGGGATATCATTGAGATAGTAATGGTCGAGGCGCTCAAGTATCGGCTTGAACGCTACTTTGATCTCTCCGAAGTCCATCACCCAGCCAGTTGTCTCGCCAACTTCGCCGTCGACGCTGATCTTCACCACAAATGAATGACCGTGCAGCCTCGAGCATTTGTGTTCGGCGGGCACGTTGGGAAGCCTGTGCGCGGCCTCGAAGGTGAACTCTTTAAACAGTCGCATAATAGGTGTCTTCATTGAATCGAAAGTTGAATCGATAGCCGATTCGATAGCCTCGTCGCTAAATGAATAGTTTTTTCGTAGGCAATCGCGAGCGCGGTATTCTAGCTGCTTCAGAATTGCCTGTATATTGTAGTCCACTCAGAGAGCGGGCGAGGCGCGCTGTAGCGACACCCAGAAAAGGCGGCTAAGAAGCCGTGGCTTGGGTGCTGGGCAATTTCTTCAGCCCGATGCACACATCTTATTGACATAACCCTGATAGTCGGTAAAATGCGCCTCTCTCTGTGACACGGGTGATTAGCTCAGTTGGGAGAGCGTCGCCCTTACAAGGCGAATGTCGGCGGTTCGACCCCGTCAGCACCCACCATGTATAGGGAGTGGTAGTTCAGTTGGTTAGAATACCGGCCTGT
>JALRKV010000050.1 GCA_023254735.1 Pseudomonadales bacterium
CTTCAAACCTTCTATGACACCTAATTTCAAGGTTACGGCATCGTCGAACGAACCGCCAAGAAGCGCTTGAGGGCTCCTGCAGATCGCACCAGAAATCGACTCTGGAGAGTATAGCGCTCATGAGCCCCGGCTCTAGACCTATTTTGGCTCTCTTTTTACTTCCCTATTGAATCCCTATCGAACTGGGGGCGAGATCAATCTCCATTTTACCCTCGCAAGCAGATGCTATATTATCCCGCCTCACACCGGTGAGCCCATACCTGCCGCTAAATCGCGTTGGACTGGCACTATGATCTCATCTCAATGCCTAAGCAAAACACCAAGTTAATACCGGAGTCTAATCCATGAACTACTTTAACACGCTGCCTCTACGCCTGCAGTTAGATCAACTGGGCAAATGCCGCTTTATGGATGCCAGCGAGTTCAGCGATGGCGTGACCAAACTACTTGGTAAGAAAGTCGTCATCGTTGGCTGTGGCGCACAAGGACTTAACCAAGGCCTCAACATGCGCGACAGCGGCCTGGATGTCTCTTTTACGCTGCGAGCCGCTGCAATCGCCGAAAAACGAGATTCTTGGAAAAATGCCACTGAGAACGGCTTTACAGTTGGTACGTACGAAGAGCTCATTCCCACTGCCGACTTAGTCCTCAATCTGACGCCTGACAAACAGCACACACAGGTTGTCGAGCAGGTTATGCCTTTAATGAAGCACGGCGCCTGCCTCGCTTACTCGCACGGATTCAATATCGTCGAGGAGGGTATGCAAATTCGCGATGACCTTACGGTCGTTATGGTTGCACCTAAATCACCTGGTTCTGAGGTGCGTGAGGAATATAAGCGCGGTTTTGGCGTGCCTACTCTGATAGCGGTTCACGCGGAAAACGACCCGAACGGAGACGGCATGGCTATCGCGAAAGCTTATGCAGCTGCTACGGGCGGAGACCGCGCTGGCGTTCTACAGTCCTCTTTTATCGCCGAGGTCAAATCCGACCTAATGGGCGAGCAGACCATCCTCTGCGGTATGTTGCAAACAGGGTCAATACTCTGCTTCGACAAGATGGTAGAGAAAGGAATCGATGCAGGCTATGCATCGAAACTCCTTCAGCATGGATGGGAGGTCATCGCCGAAGGCCTCAAGCACGGCGGCATAACTACGATGATGGACCGCTTGAGCAACCCAGCTAAGCTCGTCGCTAACGAACTAGCCGAGGAGTTAAAAGACATTATGCGTCCGCTGTTTGAGAAGCATATGGATGACATTATTACCGGTGCGTTCTCAGCCGGCATGATGGAAGACTGGGCCAATGACGACATAAAACTCCTCACCTGGCGCGAAGCGACCACCGAGACTGCCTTCGAGAAAACACCCGCAGGCGACATGGCAATCGCCGAGCAAGAGTATTATGAAAACGGAATCCTTCTGGTTGCGATGGTTAAAGCGGGTGTCGAGCTCGCCTTTGAGACTATGACGGCAAGCGGAATCATCGAAGAGTCTGCCTACTACGAGTCTCTCCATGAAGTTCCTTTGATTGCTAACCTCATCGGCCGCAAGAAGCTCTATGAAATGAACAAAGTAATCTCGGACACCGCGGAGTACGGATGCTATTTGTTCTCCCACGCCTGTGTGCCAATGCTAGAAGACTTCATGGCAAAAATCGACGTTGACGTTATTGGGCGCGGCCTCAACGCCAGCGACAACGGAGTCGATAATGCTGCGCTCATCGAAGTTAACGACAGCATTCGCAGCCATCCGATTGAGGTCGTCGGCAAGCGTCTTCGACGCTATATGACAGCAATGAAGCGCGCTATCTAACCTACTAAGAACAAAGCCTGCTCCTAACCTTTGAAAGCAGGAACAAAAAAAGGTCCCATTCAACACAGTAGCGTGTTGGTGGGACCTTTTTTAGTGAGTAACGTTTACGTTTTCTAAAGCGTAAGCACTTTATCTCCGCGTGAAATACCGCACACGCCGGTACGCGCCACCTCGAGCACTGTGTTTTCCGCCTGAGCGGCGATAAAGGCATCGAGCTTGTCGCTAGTACCGGTTACCTGAATACTTAGCGCAGTCGCCGTGATATCGACAATCTGCCCACGGAAAATATCAGCTAAGCGCTGGACTTCAGCGCGCTGCGCACCCACCGCCTTCACTTTTATTAGCATGAGTTCGCGTTCGATATGCGCGCTCTCAGAAAGATCGACGAGCTTCACCACGTCGATCAGCTTGTTTAGGTGTTTCGTGATCTGCTCGATCTTGCGTTCATCACCGCTGGTCATAACCGTCAGGCGAGACAGCGAATTGTCCTCTGTCGGTGCAACCGTCAACGAGTCAATATTGTAGCTTCGCTGTGAAAAAAGACCGACGACGCGAGAGAGAGCTCCGGGCTCGTTTTCCATTAGTAAAGATATAATTCGGCGCATCTTATGTTCTCTCCGTCTTGCTCAAAATCATGTCTTTCATCGCCCCACCCTTGATTGCCATTGGGTAGACGTGCTCTTCAGGATCGACCATGACGTCAACGAAGACGAGTCTGTCTTTCAGTGCAAATGCTTCCTCGAGCTTCGCGTCGAGTTCGCCTAAGTTCTCGATTCGAATACCAACATGGCCATACGCCTCGGCGAGCTTTACGAAATCAGGCAGCGACTCGGCGTAGGTGCTATGAGAATAGCGCCCGCCATACTGCATATCCTGCCACTGACGTACCATGCCTAGAGACTGGTTATTTAGGCAGATTATTTTCACCGGCAAGTTATATTGCATACAGGTCGCAAACTCCTGCAGATTCATCTGAAAACTGCCCTCGCCTGTGATGCAGACAGAGATCGCCTCGGGGAAAGCCAACTGCACTCCCATCGCTGCGGGAAAACCAAAACCCATGGTGCCGAGCCCGCCCGAATTAATCCAGCGCCTTGGTTTATCGAACCCGTAATACTGGGCCGCAAACATTTGGTGCTGCCCTACATCAGTTGAGATATAAGCATCCCCCTTCGTGATGCGATGGACCGCCTGAACAACCTGCTGCGGTTTAATAATGCCGTTTGTATGCGGCGTCACGCCAAGCGAGTCTTTCTCGCGCCACTTCGCGATTTGCTGCCACCAAGTCTCTAATGCCTCCGCGTCAATCGCTTGCTGCGACTGCTCGAGACATTCCAGCATCTCCTCAAGCACGGCCGTCACCGAGCCCACAATGGGCACGTCTGCCGCAACCGTCTTTGAAATCGATGCAGGATCGATATCAACGTGCAAAATGGTTGCATCAGGACAAAATTTACTCGTGTCCGAGTTGGTTACTCGATCATCGAACCTCACGCCGATGCCCAGCAGAACATCGCAGTAATGCATAGCCATATTGGCTTCATAGGTACCGTGCATCCCGAGCATCCCCAAGAACTGAGGATCGGACGCGGGATAGGCACCCAAGCCCATAAGCGTGTTTGTAATCGGATAGCCGAGCTTCTGCGTGAGCTTAGTCAGCAGCTCCGCGCCCTCCCCTTGAATTACGCCACCGCCGGCATAAATCATAGGGCGCTTCGCGCCAAGCAGAGCCTCGACCGCTTTTTTAATCTGCCCGCTGTGTCCTTTGCCCGGCACAGTATAGGAGCGCATCTTTATATCCTTTGGATACTCGTAAGGGTGCTTAACCTTCGGGTCTGTGACGTCTTTAGGAATATCAATCACAACAGGACCGGGACGGCCTGTCGTCGCGATGTGAAACGCTTTCTTAACGATCATGGGGATATCAGCGGCGTCTTCGACCATAAAGCTGTGTTTCACGATAGGGCGAGAAATACCTACCATGTCAGTTTCTTGGAACCCATCGGTACCAATAAGTCGACTTTCAACCTGCCCCGACAGAATAACCATCGGAATCGAATCCATGTAGGCCGTCGCAATGCCGGTTACGGCATTGGTCGCTCCCGGACCTGAGGTCACGAGAACCACACCAGGCTTACCCGTCGCTCGCGCATAGCCATCAGCGGCATGCGTCGCAGCCTGCTCATGGCGAACAAGTATGTGTTCGATTTTATCTTGCTTGAAGATCGCGTCGTAGATATGGAGTACCGCGCCACCAGGATAGCCGAAAATAAGGTCTACACCCTCGTCGTGTAGCGCACGAGTCAGCATGTCGCCACCGGATAGTTGTTCCACTTGAATCGCCTCTTAATTTGCTTCTGCACTATTGCAGTCGTTTAGTTAACGCTCGATTAGATCGCGCTGATCACCCACCCAATTCTGCTCATTACCCTTAAACCGGACAGCTAGCTTAGGGCTGCTGAAAGACAATTCGTCTGACGCAAGACCGTCCGCGCGAGGCGAATGCACCGAGTAGTAAAGGTTGGGGTGCGAGTGCTCAGAGCGCTAAGCATTCTCGCTATTTAGTCGGCCTCGTACGCGATAACGTGATAGAGACCTTAGGTGGCTGTGTTTAACACCTAGGGGGTCGAACTGCAGCTTGGCCGGGTGTGGCAAGCAGTTCGAGTCACTAGCCCCAGGGTTTCGCCTGAGTCTATGACGTAATTTGCGAAGTCTGACACTTTGCCGGGGAAAGTCAAGAACCAAGCGGCTTCTTAGGCGCAGGTTAGCTGCTGACGAAGGCAGGCGCAGACTAAGGTTCTGGTTTAGGTGCAGTTGCAGGTGCGAGGCGTGCAGCGAGCTCGCACCTGATTTATCAATTTACCTAATGCACCGCCGCGGACCCGAACTTGAGACCGCCGGCGGGATTCGCATCTACATTGATCACACTGCCGGGCACAAACGAGCCCTTTAGCACTTCTTGTGCTAGCGGGTTCTCGATGTGATTCTGAATCGCTCGCTTTAGCGGCCGCGCACCGTAGACGGGGTCATAGCCAACCTCTGCTAGCCTATCTAGCGCCGCATCAGACACCTCCAACACCAGCTCTCGCTCCCGCAATCTGTCGTTAAGTAGCGCTATCTGGATTTCTGCAATAGCACGGATCTGCTCAGCCTGAAGAGGCTGGAAAACGACTGTCTCGTCTATGCGGTTAACAAATTCTGGTGAAAAATGCTTAACGACAACTTTTAGCACGTCCTCTTTCACTGCAGTATAAGCCTCGCTATCTCCTGCGGCGCCTGACAGCGCACCCTGCTGCATGGCCTCTTGAATGTGATCAGAACCGAGATTCGAAGTCATAACAATCACCGTATTTCGAAAATCGACTGTCCTCCCATGGCCATCAGTAAGCCGCCCATCGTCCATAACTTGCAGAAGAATATTGAACACGTCGGGGTGCGCTTTTTCGATTTCATCCAAAAGCAGCACCGAATAAGGTCTGCGCCTCACCGCCTCTGTTAAATAGCCGCCTTCTTCGTAGCCGACGTAGCCAGGAGGCGCACCGATAAGACGCGCCACGGAATGACGCTCCATGAATTCGGACATATCGATGCGTACCATCGCCTCTTCTGTATCGAACAAGAACTCGGCCAACGCCTTGCACAACTCGGTTTTTCCAACACCTGTTGGGCCAAGGAAGAGGAACGAGCCGTTTGGCCGATTCGGATCAGAAAGACCCGAGCGCGAGCGGCGCACGGCGTTCGCTACTGCCGATACCGCTTCGTTCTGACCGATCACGCGCTTATGCAAGCCGTCTTCCATCTTCAGGAGTTTCTCTCGATCGCCTTCGAGCATTTTGCTCACAGGAATACCTGTTGCACGAGCAACCACCTCGGCAATTTCTTCGTCTGTCACACGGCTACGCAAAAGCTGTTTTTCCTGTGCTTCGGCCGATGTCGCAGAAACGAGTTTTGCCTCTAATGCAGGTATCACACCGTATTGAATTTCTGACATGCGCCCGAGGTCTCCAGCTCTGCGCGCATGCTCCATGTCGCTACGCGCCTGCTCGAGCGAGCTTTTAATACTCTGCACTCCTTGGACGGACGCCTTCTCCGCTTTCCATATCTCTTCAAGATCTGAGAATTCACGCTCCAACTCGTCTATCGACTCGGCAAGCTTTTGTTTCCGAATCTGAGTCGCAGGCTCCTCGTCCTTCTTAAGCGCCTCGCGTTCAATTTTGAGTTGAATTAAGCGCCTCTCGAGCCTATCCATCTCCTCGGGTTTCGAGTCTATCTCCATGCGGATAAGGCTTGCCGCCTCGTCAATCAGATCGATCGCTTTATCAGGCAGCTGCCGATCAGTTATGTAACGTTGCGACAATTTAGTCGCGGCGATTATTGCACCATCGGAAATCGCAACCCCATGGTGCACTTCATAGCGCTCCTTGAGACCGCGTAGTATCGCGATTGTGTCTTCCTCGGTAGGCTCATCAACGAGAACCTTCTGAAAGCGGCGCTCCAATGCGGCATCTTTCTCGATGTATTGCCGATATTCATCGAGGGTTGTCGCGCCGACGCAGTGTAATTCCCCGCGTGCGAGCGCCGGCTTGAGCATATTGCCCGCATCCATCGCACCCTCGCCTTTGCCCGCACCAACCATAGTGTGCAGCTCATCGATGAACAAAATCACACTGCCCTCAAGCTTGGCAATTTCCGCTAAAACAGACTTAAGTCGCTCTTCGAATTCACCACGGAATTTTGCGCCCGCGATGAGAGCACCCATATCCAGAGAGAGAATTTTCTTGTCCTTCAGACCTTCCGGTACTTCACCATTAACAATACGCTGAGCAAGCCCTTCGACAATTGCAGTTTTACCCACGCCTGGCTCACCGATAAGCACGGGATTGTTCTTTGTCCGACGCTGCAGAACTTGGACAGTACGTCTGATCTCTGAGTCGCGGCCGATCACAGGATCCAGCTTACCCTCCGCCGCGCGCGCAGTGAGATCCAAACAAAATTTTGACAGCGCCTGCCAACTGTCTTCGGCATTAGCACCATCAACACTCGCACCACCGCGGAGATTTTCTGCTGCGGTTTCCAGAGCCTGTGCGGAGACGCCGAATCCATTGAGCAGCTTGCCTAAAGCGCCGGTATCACGCATTGCCGCAAGCAACACCAGCTCGCTCGAGATGAAACTGTCTTGCTTCGCCTGGGCAAGCTTGTCTGCCTGATTGAGTAATTTTGACAATTCTGGCGACACGCCCACTTCACCGCCGTTATCAGCCACTCGCGGCAAATCATCGATAAGTCGCGAGAGCCCTGTCTGCAATTGATTCAAATTAAAGCCTGTTTGCGACAGCAAGGGCCGCACAGAACCATCTCGCTGCTCAACAAGTGCGTAAAGCAGATGCGCCGGCGCGATCATATTGTTCTCTTTACCGAGCGCTATCGACTGCGCATCGGCAAGAGCGGATTGCAATTTGCTTGTTAGTTTTTCCATTCGCATAGCAGTGTCCTCTGCAATTGATTGGCGGCGCGCCTGACGCTAACGCTCGCCCTATGCGACGTTAAATTGGGGCGTTAAAAGAAAAACAAAGGGGGGGATACTCTAAACAGGGGAAGCTCACGGGTTTACTTGATAAAAATCAAACTCAGCAGCCTCCCGGAAAGCGCCTCTCGTCGGAACGAGAAAAACCGCTCCGGCTCACAGACTGTGCAGAGCTTGTTTACCGCGATAGACCTCACGCCCATCTTGCGAAGCCTGATCTCTGCAAGCGCGTAGATGTCCGCAAGGAACTTGCCGTTTTCCGCAGCCGGTTCGAAGGCGGCGTGAACTGCCTCGCGTTCGTCTACCGAGTCGGCTGCAGACAAAAATCGCTCTCGAACCTCTGACCCAACTTCGAAATGACAAGAACCGATTGCAGGGCCAAACCACACGTGAATCTCAGAAGCATCTCCCCCCATCGCCGAAAGAGTGTTCTCAAGAACTCCGTCAGCTAGGCCACGCCAACCTGCATGGGCAACAGCTATTTGCGACGCTTGCGGTTTGTAGAAAAATACGGGCAAGCAATCCGCGGTCAGGATACAACACACCTGCCGAGGCAGACTCGTGAGCATCGCATCAGCCTCTATCACCGGTCGGATCGACGCCTGAGAGGGACTCACCACTTCATGAACGGCAGTGCCGTGAACTTGATTCAACCAGTGCCACGAAAGCGCTTGAAGCTCGACTTTGCCTTCGGAATCCGCGTCCGTCTTCGGGTATCCAACAAGCTCATCAGTAATCTGCGCTGCCAGCAGCGCCCGGTGCTCTGCAACACGCGCGCGGCTATCGCCAACGTGCTCAGCGAAATTAAAACCCGCATAGCCGCCGTCGCCCTCGCGGGTACCACGCAGTGTAACACCGGCGAATACTTTGCCTTCTGCATTCCACGGTGACTGAATCAGATCGATAACAGGCTTCATCGGCGCTCCTATGACAACAACCGATATTCGCGCCTAAATTGCTCGAACATCTGCATCTAGAACGGCCAATAAATTCTGGAAATCTTGCGGCAGCGACGCTTCCCAAGTCATCGTCTCACCGGTTACTGGGTGCTGCAGGGTAAGCCTGCGAGCATGCAGCGCTTGCCTCTTGAAGCCTCGCAGGCAGTCGGCAAGCCGAGACGAACAACCGGCCGGCAGCTGCAGTCTGCCAGAATAAAGAGGATCGCCGACAAGCGGAATATTGATATGCGCGAGATGTGCGCGAATCTGATGTGTCCTCCCCGTTTCGAGTTGAACATGGATATGTGTGTGTGAACGGAAGCGGTTCAACACACGGTAATGCGTCACCGCCTCCTGCCCATCTTCGACAACAGCTCGCCGCTTGCGGTTCACTGGATGTCGCCCGAGTGGCGCATCAACTTTGCCACCGCCAGTTAGTACGCCCTGAGCGACTGCTTCATATTCTCTTTTTATCTCTCGCAGTCTGAGCTGCTCGACCAATTGGGCGTGCGATTCCAGCGTTTTTGCGACCATGAGCAGCCCGGTCGTGTCTTTATCTAGGCGGTGGACTATCCCCGCCCGTGGTACCTCTTTAAGCGCAGGACAGTGATTCAGCAAGCCATTCAGCAACGTCCCGTCACGGTGCCCTGCTGCAGGATGTACTACCACGTCGGTCGCTTTATTGAGAATAATGAGGTGCTCATCTTCGAACACAATATCGATCGGCATAGCTTGAGCCTGCCACTCCTGCTCTGCCTGCAGATGCACATCGATACTCAATGCGTCGCCACCATAGACGATGTCCCGCGGTCTCGCAGCGCAGGCGTTGACCTTGAGCTGTCCCTCTTTTATCCACGTTTGGAGACGAGCGCGCGAATAATCTGGAAACAATTGTGCTGCAACGAGGTCTAAGCGTTGGTTAGCGGCGGTTTCGGGTACTATCGCACTGAGTACAATATGTGTCATGAAATTGAGTTTCTACAACAGTTAAGTATTGAAGCTGTGCATAATACTCGATATTCGCGGACTACACAGGCCAAACCTCGCCGCACACCTTCAGCTGTGGTTAAATAGGCAGCATTAACACCGATAGAGCTTAACTCATGAAATTACGCACCATCACCCTCTTGCTCGTACTGAGCTCATTTCTCTCAGGCTGCGGCCTGTTTGGAGGCGATGAGGAGCGAGACGAATTTGCCGGATTAACCAACGAGGAGCAATTCTATCGCCGCGCGCTCGAACAGCTGAATGGACAGAATTTCACCGGAGCGATAGCGACCTACCAAGGACTAGAGTCACGCTTCCCATTCGGACGCTTCGCCGAACAAGCCCAGATCGAAATCGTCTACGCCTATTATCGTAACAGCGACTTGGAGGCTGCTCGAGCCGCGGCTGATCGGTTTATTCGCTTACACCCCGACAGTGACAATATCGACTATGCTTACTATATGAAGGGCCTTGCCTCATTTAGTGAGAATTCCGGTTTCCTCAACCGCTTTCTGCCTGTAGATCAAACGAAGCGAGACCCCGGCAGAGCGCAGGAGTCGTTTGCAGATTTTGCGCAGCTCATTGCGCTTTATCCTGACAGCCCCTACGCCGCCGATGCGCGCTCGCGCATGATCTACCTGCGTAATAATCTTGCCGCCTACGAAATCCACGTCGCCAATTACTACCTCGAGCGCCGTGCCTATATCGCCGCACTGCGCAGGGCGCAATATGTGGTAGAAAACTTCCAAGAGTCGCCCGCTGTCGCCGATGGCGTCGCGATAATGGCTGAATGCTATTTACGTTTAGGACTCGATGATTTGGCAGACACTTCTCTGGCGCTTTTGCGCAGCAACTATCCAGAGCATCAATCATTGACAGAGACCGGCGAGTTTAACGTTCGCACCGAAATCACCAACCCCTCTCTTCTTTACACGGTGAGTTTCGGACTGATTGGAGACAATCGCGTTGAGCCTCCTCTGGCGCCAACACGACGCCCCTATACTTCAGGCAGTCAGCAGATTATCGACGACCAAGGCCAAGTGCCTGAAGAGTCGGACAAGCGTTCCTGGCTGAGCATTCTCACTCTCGGCATACTCTAAAGACGCCTTGCGCTTAGTCCCCAATCGGCCAAGCATTGGTAATGGGGTATCGTCGATCACGGCCAAAGCCGCGCCGCGTTAGACGAACGCCGGTCGGACTCTGACGCCGTTTGTATTCATTCAAATCGACTAAGCGCAAAACTCGCCTAACTACCTGCTCGTCAAATCCCTCGGCAATAATTGCGGCTGCACTCGCATCCTCCTCGATGTAGAGCTCCAGAATTCTGTCGAGGACATCGTAGGGCGGGAGGTTATCTTGGTCCACTTGCCCCGGCGCCAGCTCGGCAGATGGGGGGCGGTCTATTACAGCCTGAGGAATTGCCTCTTTAGGGACGCAGTTGTCAGAATCTCCGCGCGTATTTCGATACTTTGAAAGCGCATAGACCAATGTTTTAGATACATCCTTGAGCACATCAAAACCACCGGCCATATCACCATAAAGCGTCGAATAGCCAACCGCTATTTCGCTCTTGTTTCCTGTCGTGAGAACCAAGTAGCCTTTTTTATTGGAGATTGCCATAAGTAGCACACCTCGGCAGCGCGCCTGCAGATTTTGCTCAGTAACATCGTCTTCAAGACCTTCGAACTCTGCGGCAAGCGCTTGCACGAACTGCTCGTAAATTGACTTAATAGAAATCGACTGATAGGCCACCCCGAGTGCTGCCGCCTGCTGAGCAGCCGCATCGCGGCTCAGCTGAGAGGTGTATTCAAACGGCATCATGACCGCATTTACGGCATCCGCACCGAGGGCATCAACCGCGATAGCAAGCGTCAAGGCGGAGTCAATGCCACCCGACAAACCAAGAATTACTCCTTTAAATCCATTTTTCACCACGTAGTCACGTACGCCTGTAGTAAGAGCCTCGTATACCTGTCCGAGATCATCGAGCTCCGGCGCGCGGAGGCCGCTTACCGGCTCGTAGCGCCCAGAACTCGACTTATCGAAAACAACTGGGAAAAGACCGGCTTCGAACTGCGGCGCTTGGACCAATGCAGCCCCACCGCTATCGACAACAAGGGATCCGCCGTCGAACACCAATTCGTCTTGCCCTCCTACCAAATTGACATAGGTAATCGGCGCCCCTAGTGCGCCTGCTCTTCGAGCGAGGAGTCGGCGACGCTCCTCAGCCTTTCCTCGATGGAAAGGTGAGGCGTTGATATTCACGAGCAGATCGAGCGATTCGCCAGCGAGCTGCGCCGTCGGGCCTTCATCCCAGAGATCCTCACAGATTGTGAACCCTAAGCGAAGACCATTAACCCGCGCGACACACGGCCGATCACCAGCGTTGAAATACCTTCTCTCATCGAAAACTTGGTAGTTAGGCAAACTTTGCTTCCGGTAATTCGCGACGAGTTCTCCCTGATCCACAACCGCGAGTGAATTATACAAGCAGCCGTCATGCGTCTCTGGGTAACCAAACACGAGAGTCGCCGGGAGCTTTGCCGCAAGAATACGCTCCATCGCCTCGTTCATTCGGTGAGCAAGGCTAGGTCTCAATAAGAGATCCTCGGGGGGGTAACTCGTCAAAGTGAGTTCGGGGAACACTACAATCTGTGCATCAAAATCCTCAATCGCTTTTCTAGCCGAATCGAGGAGCAAGGTGGTGTTATCCTCCGTCGCGCCAACTACAAAATTGAGCTGTGCCATGACTACGGTGAATGACTGTGTGTTCGACATAATTTTCTCTGTTTCGTGGGCCCGAACCAAATGCTTCGCACGCGGCGGCCGCAATTGTAGCGAACTCTGGCGCCGGATACATCGCCCCGTTTTGCTAGTCATGTCAGAAGCGTTACGCTTTTTTATTGAGCTTTGGACTACCGAGCAAAACCTCTCTGGACATTACCAAGATCTTAAATCGAAATTCGCCGCTATTTTGCAACGCGGTGCTGTGATGTCTACCTTGTAGTAGAGAGACAACAAACAAGAGTCATCGCAATGTTAAACGCGCGAGTGCTCGACGAAGGCAGCGAGGAACAGTCAGTGATTTTTACGCTGCGCACCCTTGCGCGACCGGAACGGCTTCACTTAGGTCTCACGCTTATCGAAGCGCTGATCACGGTGTTATTCATGAGCCTGTTGGTGGGGCTCTCCCTTCCAAACATAGGGGTCCTTCAGGACAGCGCGAGCACTGCTATTGCCCTTCGGCGCCTCGCCCAGGCGCTTGAAAGCGCTAAAATTTCTGCTATTTCTAGCGGTGAAACAGTCACTCTTTGCGGTTCGGCGAATCGTCTTGTTTGCCAAGGGAGTTGGAGTGATGGGGTGTTAAGCTTTATCGACCGAAATCAAAATCGGAGAATCGATGCTTCTGATCAAGCCTTGAACTGGCAATCGATGCAGGACATTCACGGCAGCATTCGATGGAGGGCATTTGGTAATCGACAGTATCTGCTCTTAGATCCCCGCGGCATGATGGAGACTCAAAATGGCAGTTTCACTTATTGCACGAGCAACGCACAATCGAGTGTTGCGGCAAAATTGGTGGTCAACCGCACAGCGAGATCACGGACATTGCGAGACTTAGACCCCAAAGACCACTGTGGCTAAAGCGCATTAGTAAGTCCAGCAATCATCGGTATCAGATAGGCTGCCCGTTGCCGATCGCCTGCCTGTGTTGTCTATACTCAATGAAGTGCAAGCATCATTGACTTGCGAACCCAATGGGGTTGCCGTCGCGACAAAACAGAACGCTAAACTACCACCCTCGCAGGCTTCAACTGCAACACTATACCGGCCACTCGGGGTTAATTTTCGACGTCCAGCGCTGGCAGGCGCATCCAAAGGGGACGCATCGTTGACATAACGGTTAAAACTGGAAAAGTAGCGTTCTTGCTCTGAAGTAACTCCGAGCAATGTCG
Organism: Pseudomonadales bacterium; assembly: GCA_023254735.1. GTDB lineage: Bacteria > Pseudomonadota > Gammaproteobacteria > Pseudomonadales > Pseudohongiellaceae > UBA9145. Next base: position 13,220 of record JALRKV010000050.1, read on the forward strand.
CTTTAGCCTCGGCCCGGCCAGCGTCGAGGACCACCGCCTGATAACTCGGCCACGCAAAGACTGCGAGAAGCGCGACGATGAAAAGCACTGTCAGGATTTCTATTAACGAGAATCCTGAGCTGTCGTGTTGGCCTCTATTCAAGCTGCCTCCACGATTGCCGGCCATAAGGCTCAGTATCAGGCCTAAGTGGCGCATCCAAGAAACCCGACTCCCACCCAGCACCCAGCGCATGCAGTTGCAGTTTACTGCCCACCAGATTGGTCGCACCTAGCGCGCCGCCCTTGAGCGCCATTCCCGCAACAACGCCGTCGACGCTATCAAACTCTCCATCGTTATTCAGATCAAACACAGGTACGAGATTCGAACCGTAGCCGCCCGTCACGCTTGTCGAAATTTTGTTTCTCTGATCGATGATTTGCTGTTTTAAAACTTTCGACTCCGCGATCGTGGACGTAGCTCCATCATTAGCACCCGCGTAAACCCGCTCTTTATCCGTGCCTTCTTGCATATACGGATGCTTCAGAGACAACTCGGCGCCTTGCGCGAGCACACAAAAAGCCAGCGACGCACACAAGCCTGGTTCAATAACTCGAAGCAAGACTTGGCAAAAATACGACGCCTCTTTGGCTAGGCTGCGTCTTCGGATTCTATATTCACCTCTCATAAGGCCTCGCGAAAGTAGATTGCAAGCGTACTCGAGTAGTCGCTCGTCGACCGACGCCGAGAGCGGTAATACGGTGAAATGCAACTACCGGCTGCAACCGACCCGTACCAACTCCAGTCGATTCGCCATCAGTTACAAACCTGTATTGTTCGATAATGTAGCGTGCAGGCACTGCGGCAGAGGCGTCGCTCACAACAGGGCTACCATGTGCTGCCCACCAGCGAAGATCTGCGTCCGGATCATGCCACCACGGCGTCGTTACTGAAAATTTCGCATCCAAGACACCGGGCATCCACACGCCCCCCTCCCCCGTATTCGTCGCCATCGGTAAATACTCTTGGGACTTCAGCCATGCTTCAGCTGTTTCTAGTGCCGCTTCCGCTGCGCTAAAGGCTCGCCCTCTATCTTCAGTATTAGCCGCCATTCGCTCGCCGAGCACAGCCGATTCCATCGCAGTCGCTCCGAGCATGAGCAGTGGGATCAGTAGCAACAAACACACGAGCATTACCGCTCCATATGCTCTAGCGCCTGCCTGACAGCCTCGCCTGGGAATGTTCATTACAAGCCTAGCCCTCGATTTCGCAGATAAAACGTTGCAGAGAAGCCCTGACGCAGACGCTTATCATCAGGCAGGCCCTCCCTAGCATCGAGCGCATAGCGAACGCCGTTGAAAACATAGTCCTGACTCGCAACACTTTGCGAGTAATCGACCGACTGCATCAGCAGGTCCACTCTGACTGAGACGACTTCCGAAAAATCACTCACCTTATCGGCAGTCAAATAGGCATTGACGGTGCGAGCTGGAACATTCCCTCGACTTACTCCGTAAAGAAATTGCAGGCTCTCTACGCCTTCAATAAGCTCCTCTGCCGAATCTGGTGACCCATCGGCACCCAAGCTGCGCCGAAACAACGCAGGCGAATTGAGTGCTTCGCCGCCGCGCTTGCCTACATAAAATAGCGTGCTTTGAATGCGCATTGCCTCAGCGTGCGCTTCGGCAGACGCGCGGGTTACTAGACGAACGCCGGCTTTATTGCCCGGTTTGCAAGAGGTTGAGAGCCCTAGCAGAGTCGTATCAGTATGCTGCGTTATTGAACAGGCCTGAACGATCTCTGCTCGCGCACAGTCACTCACGAGAACGAAGTCGTTGCGCTCAATATCCTGTGCATTCGTCAGCCTGAAACTCGGTGGAATTTGATTCACTTCAGTTACCTCAGCCAGCGTCCCTTCAACGTTCCATGTTCGAATAATGTCGGATTTAGGGAGAGCATCGAAGCGAGGCAAAACATGCCCTGCCTCTAACGTTTTCCACTGTGAAGTATCTGTTCTAATCGGCGCAATAGCGGTAGATGGGGTAATCGAGTCTTTGAATGCTGTTCCCGCAGATTCCCAGCCCTGGAGTCCAAACCAAGGTTGGAAATCATCTGGCGGAGCATTGAGTGCACTATTGATGCGACGCTCGCCGAGAGACCCAAAGCATCCCAGATACCCAGCCATCCTGAGCTCATCGCCGATAAAAGAAATCGCGAGTTGAGCGCCTTCCAGCATTCGCTGCCGCGCTACCATTTCTGCTTGTGTCACGCGCGCGCTCACAAAGAGTTGGAAAGCGCCATTGGTCAGGAAAATCCCGAGCGTCATTGCGATGAGTAACTCAACGAATGAATGCCCATTCTGCATTAGGCTTAAACGCGTCAAAGTCTTCATGGAAAAGCGACGCTGGTGCTAACTAGTGTCTCCGCTACCCCGTCACGGTTGTCATCCCACCAAATTTTAATCGCAACCATCCTATTCGAACCGTCACAAGCATGATCAGTGGAACGCCCATCGTTCGGCGTACCGTCGAGGCACACGGCAAGTACCCCGCTTGGCAACACCTCCGCCGCTCTGCCCTGCAATTCATAAAGCTCGGCCTGCGCGAGTGCTTCTGGCGAACAGCCCGCTGCCTCAAAACAGGAGCCACTGTTCTCTGCTTGGCTTGAGGCATACCCACCTGCGGCAAATCCCGTTCTATTTGCTCGAATGCGCTCTGCAGCGTCCATGGCTATAACTGACGCCGATGAGCGATAGAACGCACTTCTTTCGGCTTGCAGTGCAAGCGTCTGTAGTCCGATAAAACCGAGCAAACCAACGCTTAATAAAAGCATCGTCACGAGAATTTCAATCAGGCCCACACCCTGACACGCGGAGCGTAAAGCATTTGCGAGCGCTACTGACATTATTTGCTCCTTGCAGATTTTTTCTCTTCGATGACTAGCAAACATCCATCGTCCCATTTCCCAGCAGAGCTTAAATCCCCGATAGACTCGGAGAGAGGGCGGTAGAGCTTCCGGTTGTTAACGCCTCATCTCTTCCTAACCTTAAAATAGAAAGAAGATCACTCGAAAGCGAATCTATGGCGATCTGAGTATAGAGTTGACGAACTAGCCACGGGCGAAAATGGGGTTCTCCAAAGATCGAGCTATGCTCGTGTCGGCCGATTTAGTTAGCAATCGGCGTCGATCGCGCCCAGGGTGGGCTGCGGAGAGAGTTGAGAGAGTTGAGAGAGTTGAGAAGGTATTATGGATATCGACCTACCTAGCATTGCGCTGCTTTGCATCACCGGCTTTTTCGCCGGTGCGATAAATACAGTTGCAGGTGGGGGCTCTAATCTAACCCTGCCGGTACTTATGATGCTTGGTCTTCCGGCTGACATCGCGAATGGGAGCAATAGGGTTGCGGTAATGCTCCAATGTGTCGTGGGGTTGCGGGGATACGATAAGAACAACGCGCTAGATAGACCCGCTCTCATCCTCATCCTTATACCAACCCTATCAGGGGGGATACTTGGCGCCTTGACCGCAGCGCTTTTGCCCAACCTCTACCTAAAACCCCTGCTGCTCGGCAGCATTCTCTGCATGAGCGTAGTCATCTTGGTCCGCCCAAGTATCATCGCGCATTCACCAGACACCGTTGCGCTCACCCCCAAAGAGAGCAGAATGGGCTGGTGGGGGTTATTTGCCGCAGGCGTTTATGGCGGATTCGTGCAAGCTGGCGTTGGCTTTATGCTCATCGCTGCGCTGGCTGGCGGACTGCGCTACGATCTGCTTCGCGCGAACGCGCTAAAGACTTTATGTGCGCTCGCGTTCACAAGCGTTGCGCTTGTTGTCTTTATTATTTTTGGCAAAGTAGCTTGGGTGCCAGGACTAATTTTAGCCATAGGATCGATGACTGGCGCGCACCTCGCAGTAAAATTTGCGGTTCGCGCATCACCGAATGCAATCAAATGGTTTTTGTTTTTGATGACCCTTTTTGCCGTGGCCGGAGGGCTGCTGCTATAGGTTTTGTTGCCCGCATAATTCCCACCCAGAGAAGGCGCAGTTGCCTAGGCGGACGCTCGATCACTTGCGATGAGTTTCACTCTCGGACTGCGGGAAGCGCAGCACAAACTTCGCGCCACCCAAATTACTTAGCTCTATCGTAACACTCCCCTGATAGCTCGCCATGATATCGCTCACCACGGCAAGCCCTATCCCTTGGCCCTGGGCAAGCGTATCTGCTCGTGCGCCGCGCTGGAGCACAAAATCTCTTTGCTCTTCAGGGATCCCCGGTCCGTCATCTTCGATACAAAATTCAAGCGCGACGTCTCTTGTCTGCCGTGCGATCAGCCGAATATGCGTACGACCATATTTAAAGGCATTGTCCAGTGTATTGCCCAATACTTCGAGAAGGTCGCGCTCATCTCCCCTGAACTGCAAGCCTTCTTCACATTGACGCTCGACAATAAAATGACGCCCGGCATACACTTTTTCCAATACCGCCAGAAGCTCCGAGACTGCGGTAGCAACGTCGACGCGGAGTGCGAGGGTCGCGTGATTCTGGGTCGACACGGCTCGCTGCAGCTGATACGCAACGATTTGATCCATCCGTTGAAGCGCTTGTTTAATTACCTCCAATTGCTCGCTCCTTCCCTCTAGATTTGGCGCTGCGGGTGGCGAACCAGACAGTGCATCAACCGATCCCGAGGCTACGCTCAGAGGCGTTTTCAAGCTGTGCGCTAGATCTGCCAATGTTGTCTTGTAGCGCTCTCTCTGTCGCCGCTCAGAATCTATTAAGCGGTTGAGATTTTCGGTGACGGCCCGAAGCTCATCCGGATACCCTCCTGTCAGGCGCTGACTACTGCCTTGTTCGATATTTCGGAGCTCCAGAGAAAGGCGCGCAAGGGGACGCAGTCCCCAGCGCAATAGAATTAGCAGCAGAATAAGCAAGAGTGCGGCCGCGCCGCCAAGCCAGCGACCGAGGCTTTGACGAAAATCGCGAATTTCGGAAAAATATGGCGCAGCTACTTCCGCCACGCTCACACTGAAAGGGGTTTCTATACCCTCCCAAAGAATCCCATAGCTGAACCGAAATAAGCGCTCGCCGTTGCCGTCATTTATCGTATCGAATATGGCCTCACCGACTTCTGGCATGCGCTGACTCTGCTCGCCCTGCGGCAATGACAGGGCCAACGCCGAATCGCTCCGCCACATCTCGGTCAATGCAGCATCGTAGACAAACCCGTACAGACCGGAGTTGATCGCAGCATAGCGTGGATCTTGAATGTCCTCGATGACGAAGAACTCGCCCGCTTCTTGCTCAAGTGCTGCAAGGAGCAAATAGACCTGTATTTGCAATCGCTCAGCAGCGCCACCCTCAACGCTGTTGCGGTAGGCACGATCCAGAGCAAGGCCCGTGAACCCAAAAAACAGCAGCAAGACGGCGCCAAGCACCAGGAGCATGCGTACGCGAAGGGAGTAGCGGCTTTGATCAACAGCCTGCTCGCCTCGAATCCCTTTCACGACTGCTTTTCAGCGCCCAGCTCGTGATCAAAGCGATAACCTTGTCCGCGAACAGTTTCGATAGGATTAAGGCACTGACTGGGGTCCAACTTTTGTCTCAGGCGGCGGACAAACACTTCGAGTACATTGCTGTCTCGATCATGATCCTGCGCATAGAGGTGTTCAGTTAGCTGCGCTTTAGAAATTACTTTGCCTGCATTAAGCATCAAATATTCAAGTAGCTTGTACTCGTAGGCGGTGAGATCCACAGGCTGATTTTCGAGTGCTACCCGTTTTGCACTGAGGTCGAGTTGAATCGGACCAAATTCAAGCGAAGAATTCGCAAAGCCTGCTGCTCGGCGCAGGAGTGCATTTACTCGAGCGACGATTTCCTCTAGATGATAGGGCTTAACGACGTAGTCGTCTGCGCCTGCGTTGAGGCCTTTCACTTTCTCATGCCAGTCGCCGCGAGCGGTAAGAATTAAAATGGGGAAGTCTCTCTGCGCCTGACGAAGCTGACTAATGAGATCTATGCCATCGATGCCGGGTAGACCCAGATCGATGATCGCCGCATCGTAATCATACTCGGTTCCGTAGTAGAGTCCGTTCCGACCATCTGACGCCGAATCCACAATAAAACCATGCTGCGTCAAGCCAACTTCAAGCTGTTGCCTCAGCAGTTCTTCATCTTCTACTATAAGTAATCGCATTCGGTTCTCCGGGAAATCGCCGTGAAGCGGATCTGAGTTAACCTAACCGCCTCGAGTGATTTTCCCCGTACGGGCATGAACAAAGAGGGTGAATACCTTGCCGTCCTTCTCCATCCTAATCTGGTAGCGCTTATTGCCCCCTGAGCCCACCAAACTTACGCGCAGAATATTACCCGAATACTGAGAACGCGCCCTCGACACGGCTTGACGCTCGGTCAACTCAAGCTGCGAGGCATTGGGTGCTTTCGATGCCGACGCGCCGCGACGGCTGGGCTCCAACTGCGTTTGAATATCCTGCGTAGACTGGGCAAGCGTGTTCGTCGCCGAGCCGAGGGCGAATGCAAACGCAAAGCACAATGCCATTACTTGCGCGTTTACCGAGCCTGCTTTCCTCACATCACTCCCCTCAGCCCTAGCTTATGATTGCTTATCGCTAGGCTATTCGCCTGTTATTGCTAGGCTATTCGCCTAAAACACTGGTTGTACATCGACCAGTACCTTCATCTGCGCCCCTGGATCCTGCAATGTACGCACGCTGTATTGCTGTCCGTTAAACAAGTAGGTGACATCATACCCAAGAAGTCGTTCCTCTTCATGGCTGACGAACACGGTCTCACAGCGCTCGATTGTCTGATATTGTCTAGTATCTGGACTTTGACTCTGGCGCGCAATGTCGCGGCCAACGGAGTTGCCAAGAACTGCACCCAGCACCGCCCCGACTCGTTTACTGCTTTTATTATTGCCAACAGCGTTACCAATTGCACCACCGATAATTGTACTCACGATAATCGGCGTGCCGGAGCTCTGCCGTCTCGCGCGGTCTACCAACACCCGCTCCTCTACACAGCGCTCCTGAGGAGTCTCGATTTGAGTTAATTGATACACCGGCTGCGCCGAAACAACCGCGACCGTTTCATAGCTCTGCTGCGCTGTTGCAGCATTCGGCAGCGCTAACAGACCTGCTATGAGCACTCCCCCTGTTGTCATCGACCTGAGAATCGAAAATTTCTGCATACCCCACAGATTGACTTGCTTGGTGATTGAGTTTGTCATTCTGGTTCTCCCGTAAATCGTCACCGCGCAAACGCGAAATGCGTTTGATTGAGGCTCATCCTACTCCGGGGTAACTGAATGAAAGCTGAAGCAATGCCCGCAATCGATTGACGCCGGGCATCTACATGACACCACTAGCACTCCGTTTCTGCATGCATTAGAATAATTAATT
>JALRKV010000041.1 GCA_023254735.1 Pseudomonadales bacterium
GGAAACTAGCAATGGAGGATTTCACACGAGAGGGTCTAACGCTAGGCGATAGAGGTTTCCCCGAGAGGGCCATTCGTGCACGCCAGCTGCGCAAGTCCTATGGCGGATTCGTTGCTCTCGACGGTGTTGATCTTGATATCCCTAAAGGCGCGATTTGTGGATTGATTGGACCGAACGGCGCCGGTAAGACGACGGTGCTGAAGTCTTTGGTTGGTCTGTGCGATGCCGGGGGAGAGCTCTCTGTGATCGGTCATGATCCACGAATAGCGCGAGCGAAGCTCATGCACAACGCCTGCTTTATCGCCGATGTCGGCGTTCTTCCCAAGAGCTTGCGCGTCGTCGATGTGCTCGACTACGTTGATGATGTTCATCCAAAATTTGATAGGAAGAAAGCCTTAGGGTTTCTTTCGACAACCGATATCGACTTGAGAAAACGTGTTAAGGCACTCTCAAAAGGTATGGTAACGCAATTGCATCTCGCGCTAGTCATGGCGATTGATGTCGAGCTCCTAATACTAGATGAGCCGACATTGGGCCTCGATATTATCTATCGGCAAGAATTTTACGATCGCCTTCTCACCCAGTTTTATGATGGCAGGCAAACGATAGTTATCAGCACGCATCAGGTCGAGGAGATCGAATCGCTTCTGTCCCATCTCATCTTCATCTCACACGGCAAAATCGTCTTTAGCACCGAGATGGAAGCGCTGCAGCGACGGTTCGTCGAAGTGGCGGTCACCCCCGAGAATTTTTCACTGGCTGACGAATTGAAGCCTATTCATACGAGATCAACGCTCGGCGGCAAAGACTATCTGTTCGAGACCGATGACGATGAACGAATTCCGCCCGATAGGAGGCAATTTGAGCGTTTGGGGCGCGTGAGCACGCCGAGCGTCGCCGATGTCTTTCTAGCGAAATTAGGAGGGGGTCATGAGTGATTCATCAGCGGTAACCCTGGCGGCGCGCAGGTGGCGAGGACTGTTAATGCGGGAGATACGCGAAAACAGAAGTTTAATGCTCTATGCGCCGTGCCTGCTCGTTTTGGTCGCTATTCTGTTGGGGCTAAGGCTTTTCACGTTGTTTCCGGTAGAACGACAAACCGCAGCGATGGATTTGCTTTTCAACAGGTTTGAGGGCATCAATGCGCTCGAGATTGCTCCGCTGCTCACTTCTGCGGGCGCTTTAAATTTGGTTTTCATCGTCGGTATTGCACTCAGTTATCTAGCCTCCAGCCTATACGCGGATCGCCGAGAGTTGAGTTATCTTTTTTGGCAATCGATGCCAATTTCCGATCGCGCGACGGTGATGTCCAAGGTGGCTACCTCAGTGCTGGTTATTCCGGCAATTTACCTCGCGATTCTGACAGTAGGCAGCATGTTTCTGATTATAGGCGCGGCGGTATACAGTTATTCCCTAGGTATTGAGTTGAACGGGCTTGTCGAGCTAGTTGCAACAATGTGTATCGCCCTTGGTTTCGTCGGGCTCTCGGCTGTAACCGCCATGCTGTGGTTGCTACCGGCGGTTGGATGGATTCTGTTGTTCTCAGCCTATGCCACTCGCGTACCTTTACTCTGGGCTATCGGCGGGCTCGTTGCTTTAAGTCTCCTCGAAGAGGTCGCCCTGGGCAGCAATACGTTAGACACCTGGATAGCCAGCCGTTCAAGCCCCTGGCAATACCTCGTTTTCAGTCTCGATGATCTGGGAGCTCGGTTATTTAGCTACGATATGTTGTTCGGCGCTGTGCTCGGTGGGATGTTGATATCCGGCGCGATTTTGATGCGCCGGTTTGCCGATTAACTGCCCTGCGGCTAGATGGCAAAAATTGTAACAGCGGAGGAAATATGAACACCAAGCATAGAACAAATCAGCGCGTTACCTTCATGCAGCGCACGCTGCGAAATACGCTTCTGCGCAATAAGCACACGCTATTTATCGCAACCGTTGTCGCCGTGCTGATCGTCGTGGCGGTTGAGGGCAGGCTGACGGATCGAGAGGCGAGCTCTCAAGAGTTTGAGAACCCGTTCTTCGATATTCAAGTTTCGCCGCAGGTTCGAGCTGACATCCGATCAGGTCCTCGATAGGAATCGAGAGCCTGGCTCAGTCCCGAGAAGCCCTCCAACCGGGCGCCCAGTTATGCGCTCAGACAGACCTTCAAAGCGACCCTCAGATAGACCCGCAGATAGGCCCTCAGATAGACCCTCAAATAGATCCTCAGATAGACCTGTAGATAGGCCTTTAGAGAGACCTAATCCAAGCATCTAATCAGATCCCCGAACTGGTTGTTAGGCAAGTTCAGGTGAAGTAGACTCTAAGCACTGCCTCGCCGCTGCGCAACGCCTGCGCGGTGAAGGTTCGACACATTGCACCTCCGTTAGTCTCCCCTGTAGCGACGGTAGTTTTCCGGCTCAAGCTAACATCTTGGCCGGATTCGTAGCCGTCGGCCACGCGATATCATCTTGCTAGACACTCGTCCTACGAGGCGAATTATCGGAGCTTTTATGACGCAAAATACTCAAGTGTTACTCGCGAAACGCCCGCACGGCGAACCCACCGACGACTGTTTCAGCTACGTCACCTCGCAGACTCCTGCTCTGGAAGATAATCAGGTATTAATTAAAGTCGTCTGGCTTTCACTTGACCCCTATATGCGGGGCCGCATGAACGACATGAAGTCCTACGTGGCTTCATTAGAAATCGGTGATGTGATGACCGGGGAGTCGACTGGCATTGTGGTCGAGTCTAAATCTGCGAAATACAAGGTGGGGGACAGGGTCGCAGCGCACATGGGTTGGCAAACGTATATTGTCGCCGACGCCGATGACCCACGCCTGATGGCGGTCGATCTTGATAACGGCTCACTCTCTGCGCATCTTGGTGTGGTCGGCATGCCGGGGCGAACTGCCTATTTCGGTCTTAGCGATGTTGGCAAGCCCGTAGCCGGGGAGACGCTGGTCGTGGCCGCTGCGTCGGGTGCTGTCGGATCTGTCGTCGGACAGATCGCTAAACTCAAAGGCTTGCGAGCCGTCGGCATCGCCGGTGGTCCGGATAAATGCCGTTACGTAAAAGAGGAGCTGGGCTTCGACGACTGCATTGATTACAAAGCTGGGAATCTCGCGGAGGAACTGGCCCGCGCCTGCCCAGACGGTATCGATGTTTATTTCGAGAATGTTGGCGGCGATGTAACGCGAGCCGTCGCGCCTCTCCTCAACCCAGGCGCTCGCGTTCCAATCTGTGGATACGTATCAAACTACAATGACGAAGACATGGCGAGCGCTGTCACCCCGTTCCATATTTTGAAGGAACTCGATGAAGTACCCGAACACCGATTCTTCGTAGTGACCGAATGGCACGCGAAGTGGGTGGAAGCGACGAAACAGCTAGGCGCATGGGTCAAAGAAGGCAAAATCAAATACCGCGAATCAATCGGAGACGGGATTGAAAACGCGCCAGAGCTGTTTAGAGGGATGCTCAAAGGGCGGAATTTTGGCAAGCAGCTAGTGCGCATTGCCGACGATAACGTAGAGTAGAGCGATGGAATCGGCGTCAGAGAACTTCGCAATAGACCGATTGTTCGGCCTCTCAGGTAAGACAGCCCTAGTGACCGGCGGTACCAGCGGTCTCGGCTTGCATATGGCTAAAGGTCTTTTGCAGAACGGTGTGAAAGTGATGATTGCTTCGCGCAGCGAAGACAAGTGCGCCCAGGCGCTCGAAACCCTCACACCTTTTGGAGACATCGATGCAGTTGCTGCCGACGTCACAAAACAAGAGGCGAGGGCTAAACTCATCACGGCGGTGGAAGCGCGTTTTGGCTCGCTAGATATCCTCGTCAACAATGCCGGTGCGAATTGGGGAGCGCCTCTGAAAGAGTATCCCGACGCGGGCTTCGCAAAGGTTATGGACACTAACCTCAATGCCGTTTTCGCACTTACTCGGGATTTAGTCCCGGCGCTTGCGCGAGCCGCAACTCCCGATTCACCCTCGCGCATCGTCAATATAGGGTCGATGGATGGGATTCACGTTCCTATCGTACAGCGCGTGCCGACATTCGCGTATTCGGCGAGCAAGGCGGCTTTGCATCATCTCACTAAAGCGCTTGCTGTTGAGCTAGGTGCTCAACACATAACCGCCAATGCGATAGCGCCTGGTTTTTTCGAATCGAAGATGACCGATCATGTGTTTGAACACTATCTTGCAGACATCGAAGACGATTGCCCACTGCATCGCGTTGGGCGCCCCGAGGAGATTGTTGGCATTTTGGTTTATCTCGCTTCGCGCGCGGGTTCTTACACGAATGGCACTGTGATCCCAGTCGATGGGGGCACGAGTATTTCGAAAGGCAAGCGTGAGTGGACGCTGTAAAGCAAGGCTTGCGCCGCGCAAAATAGGTTAACAGTGAATCGGTACAGCAGGAGAGAAGGGTATGAGTTTATTTAGTCTAGAGGGGAAAGTCGCCCTAATTACAGGCTCCACGAAAGGTATCGGTAAAGCCATTGCCGAGCGTATGGCAGAGCAGGGCGCCTCAGTTGTGATCTCCAGCCGGAATCAAGACGCCTGCGATGAAGTGGCGGCGGCAATTACTGCGCGCGGTCACAAGGCAATGGGCATTGCCTGCAATATCAATCATAAAGACCAGCTCCATCAACTCGTTGATAAGACCAAGGCGGCGCTAGGCAAAATTGATGTGCTCGTTTGCAACGCAGCGCTAAATCCTTTTTTTGGAAAGTCACAGGATATTCCCGATGAAGCCTTTGACAAAATTATGCATGCGAATATAGGCAGTGTGCATCGGCTCTGCCAGCTAGTTATTCCAGGAATCGCCGAATCAGGCGGTGGCGCTGTGGTAATAATCTCGTCCATTGGCGGCCTCAAAGGAACCGACGCATTGGGTGCCTACGCGATATCCAAGGCAGCAGATATGCAGATCGCACGCAATCTGGCAGTAGAATGGGGGCCAAAGAATGTGCGAGTAAACTGCATCGCACCGGGCCTTGTGCGTACAGATTTTGCGAAAGCGCTGTGGGAGAACCCCGACATTTATGCGGCTACGGTGAAGAATTATCCACTGCGTCGCATCGGAGAACCCGATGAAATTGCTGGCGCTGCGGTGTTTTTGGCGTCGCAAGCGGGTAGCTTCACGACGGGTCAGACGCTCGTTATTGACGGCGGCGGCACGATTGCGAGCTGATCACGAATCTAATTTTATTTCAAAAGTACACAGTAAAGGGTAAATGCCATGATGAATTTAGGACTATCAGACGAGCTCGTTGTTATTCGTGAGAAGATTCGCAAGTTCGTAGAAGAGAAGGTCGAGCCAGTAGAGCAAGAGTACCATGACGAAGTTAGCGTCGGCGATCGCTGGTCGCACACGCCACGTCAGGATGAGATCATGGAAAGCCTCAAGGCAGAGGCGCGGCAGCTAGGCCTATGGAATTTTTTCTTGCCTAAGAGCCAAGGCGGCGCTGGGATTTCGAATCTTGAGTATGCCCACCTGGCGGAAATCATGGGGCGCAGTCGCCTCGCCTCAGAAGCGATGAATTGCAGCGCGCCTGACACAGGTAATATGGAAGTGCTCGAACGCTACGGTTCGGAGGAGCAAAAGCAGCAGTGGCTTGTGCCCTTGCTCGCAGGGGAGATTCGCTCTGCGTTCGCGATGACTGAACCCGGTGTCGCCTCTTCAGACGCGACGAATATCTCGACAAGCGCAGTGCTAGACGGCGACGAGTGGGTAATTAACGGCGAGAAGTTCTATATCTCTGGCGCCGGTGATGCGCGTTGCAAGATTATGATCACTATGGTGGTCACTGACCCTGATGCCCCCAAGCATAACCGGCAGTCGCAGATTCTTGTGCCAATGGACGCAGAGGGTGTCGAGGTTGTGCGCCCTATGCACGTCTTTGGTAAAGATGACGCGCCCCACGGCCACATGCACATTAAATTCCACAACGTACGCGTGCCCGAGAGCAATATTATTCTTGGTCGCGGTCGTGGCTTCGAAATCTCTCAGGGCCGCTTGGGACCGGGTCGCATCCATCACTGCATGCGATCAATTGGTGCGGCCGAGAAGGCGTTGGAGCTCATGTGCCAGCGCGCTGTAAGTCGAGAGGCATTTGGTAAGCCACTCGCAGAGCTCGGCGGGAACTACGATGTAATCGCTGATAGCCGTATCGAAATTGAGATGTGCAGGCTCTTAACGTTCAAGGCGGCATACCTTATGGATACTATCGGGAATAAGGCTGCGCGCGATGCTATATCGCAAATCAAAGTTGCGGTGCCCAACATGGCGCTTCGAGTAATCGACAGAGCAATTCAGATGCATGGTGCTGCCGGTATATCTCAGGATTTCCCACTAGCGTCGCTCTGGACGAGCCAGCGCACGCTGCGGCTTGCCGACGGGCCTGATGAAGTGCATCGCCGCGTAATTGCGCGCAAAGAGCTGGCCAACTACAGCTAATGCCTGTCCATTGAGGCTAGGTTGGCTCGAGGCGCACTCGCACCGCGAGGGTTAAAAGTAAAAGCAGAGGTTACGGCCTCTGCTTTTTTTTGCCTAATGTGCCTGCGGCAATAGCGCCAATTGAATCCACAAGCTGCGACATTTTGTCGCGGAATCTTTGCAAATTGCGTCTAGGTGCTGAAGAGCACTCCTGACATACTTAGCATCTGACAAGTCGATCACTTGCTTTTTAAAGCGACACCGATTAGACGTCGCAGCGTTGTACAGGCGCTCGATAACGTGATTGGCTTGGTGAAGTGTCGGCTTATCTTAAGAGGATAATTCCTGAATAAATCAGGAGTAATCAGGAATAACTCAGGAATAACTAGGAGAATAAAATGAAAATCAGTTTTGTGGGCTCGCAGGCATTGTCTCTGCTGACTATGAGCATCCGCTGCATGGTATTGATTGCCTGCGTTTCTGTGAGTTCGATCGTGAGCGCGCATAATGTGCTGAAGTCCTCTGTTCCTGCTGACGGCGCTGCCCTAGAAAGCTCGCCCAGCGAGCTCGCGTTGGAATTCAATGGTCAGGTTAGATTGGTGAAATTGAGTTTAAAAAATGGAGAAGAAGAGGTGGAGGTTGGTTTCAAGCCGGACTTAACCGCGGCGTCTTCTTTTGCTATACCGGTTCCGGAGCTCGCGCCTGGTGCCTATGCGCTTGAGTTTTCGATTATTGGCGCAGATGGTCATACCGTTGCAGGCCACTTTAATTTTGGCGTCGGGATGCCTGCTGCTCACGAGGGTGGAGGGCACTAGCGCGAGACAAATACACTATTGATAGCGGTTTACTCTTCGATGGCCTCTGCTGTTTGGACACTCTTTGCAATCCTAGCAAAGCTGGGTATTTTTGCCGGCATGATAGCGTCTGCAGGGGGGATTGTGGCCCTTCGCGGCTATCACAACGGCAGCCGCGCGGCTCATGGTCGATTGCTGTCCTATTGCCTTCTAGGCGCACTGCTCGGGTTCCATTCGAGTCTGCTGCCGGTTCTTATACAAGCAGGTCAGATTAACGATGCAGGCCTCATGGGCATGTTCGATATCGATCTTGTTTTGCTTTTGCGCGGGACCCCGGTGTGGGAGTCCGCCGCGTTTAGAGGAGTAGGCTTCGCACTCTCTGCGCTGTTAGTTCTCGCACTGCTAAAGACATTGAACACGCAGAGGAAATCGCCGGAACCTGCGTTTTATCATATCGCTTCTTTGGGGCAGGCCCTTGCACTGGCGCTCGTTGCCTACGGATTTACTCTGTCAGGTCACATCTCGTTGCTCGAGTCGTGGGTGCGGGCAGCGCTGACTATTCACGTTGCGGCAATGGGGATCTGGCTGGGCATGCTCCTCCCTCTGCGTTGGTGCTGTGCCGACGTTGAAAGCAACACGCTGGTAATGCTAATGACCCGTTTCAGCCGTCTAGGTTTCGGCGTTGTTGCTACCCTCGTTGTCACCGGAATCGCCATGCTGCTCTCCTTGATTGATATTGTGGATCTATTCACAACAGACTACGGGCGTCTGATGCTGCTCAAACTTGCGGCCTTTACTGTCGTGCTCCTCATTGCAGCACTCAACAAGTGGCGCTACGTTCCTGCGCTCTCACTGCCGGGCGGCGCCCAGAAACTTGCGCGAAGTATCGACAGAGAAATTCTCATTGCCGCGACTCTATTGGTTATTACCGCAGTGCTCACGACCGCGCTAGGCCCAATCTCGCACTGAGTGCTAGGGGATTTGTCTCACTCAAGAAACCTCGCGCTTCTGCCGATGAGAAAGAGGGGTCTAATTCAAAGTATGCGTCATGACTTTTGCCGACAACTGCGAAGCCCCTCGCGATAAGGCTTGTTAGTGACCCCTTGCGAACGCCTTCAAATCTAGCCTCAACACGTTTGGTTCTGCACATGCCGTTGATCAAATTACTGACCCGTTGCTCTCTTGGAAGAGTCACCAAGTGGAATGGTACTCCGCTCTGCCTAAGTGTGGTCCTGATGATATCGATAAGTTCCATCGCGCTTGGTGACTATGATCCTGCGCCTTTTCTTTCATGGATCGAGGAGACGAAAACGAGCGTCGACATTCCAGGCGTAGCGGTCGCAATCGTTAGCCGCGACGAGGTGCTGCACCTCGAAACGTGGGGTCGGCGAACGGTCGACCTAGATCCGCTTGTTACCTCGAATTCACTTTTTAGAATCGCTTCGATGTCGAAAACGTTCGCGGGTGCGGCCGCGACACTCGTTGTCGATACCAAACAGCAATCGTGGGACAGCAGGTTGAGCGATATTTTTCCGACTATGCGCTTAGGCAATGGGCGGTCATTTAAGGAGATAACGCTTCGCCAAGTTGCCAGTCACTCCACCGGGCTGATGCCGCATTCTTATTCGAATCTCCTCGACGACGGTATCGAGTACGCCAAAATTAAGCCGCGATTTTCCGAAATCCCCGCTGTTTGCAAGCCCGGCACCTGCTATGGCTATCAGAACGTCGTGTTCTCTTTGATTGCCGACGTTGTCGAGGAGACCACGGGAGAAGAGTATGAGCGTTATATAGAGGAAAAGCTTTTTAAGCCGCTTGGAATGACGACAGCGTCGGTTGGACTCGAGCCGTTTTTGTCTAGCGACAACGCGACCAGCCCTCATCGGCGTGTGCGCAAACAGTGGCGGCCGACAAGCACTAACCCGGCCTACTATTCGGCTGCGCCGGCCGCTGGGATTAATGCTAGCGTGTTCGATATGGCGCTGTGGCTCAGAGCAAATCTTGGTGCTTTCCCCGAGGTGCTGTCGCCCACGATATTGAATGACTTGCACACGCCGGTCATTGAAACGCCCAATGGAAATTACTTTAATCGCTGGGACGGTTTAGAGAAGGCTTACTATGCTATTGGATGGCGTGTCTTCGATATTGAGGGTGTACGCGTTGTCCATCATGGCGGTGGCGTGCGAGGCTATCGATCCGAGATGGCCTTTATTCCCTCTGCTAACATAGGTATGGTGCTTCTGTTCAACGGTGAGACTAACGCCGCTAATGAGGCAGTGCCGGCATTTCTTAAAGGGCTTAGGTAACGCCGTTCGAAAAACACAATTCCTGCTACTACCTTAAGTTGCCACTTTAAGTAGCAAGCTTGAATCGCATCCTTAAATCGCAACCTCCGACAAAAACTCCAAGCAAGGCTAGTTATGATGAATTCAACTCTAGAAATTCTCGCTGCGCACCGCAGCATTCGAAAATTCACCGATCAACCGCTTCCTGCTGGGCTGCTCGAAACGCTTTGCACAGCAGCGCAGGCGGCCGCTACGTCGAGTTTCCTGCAGGGTGCAACCCTTATTCGGGTGACCGATCCCGAAAGCCGCAAGACGCTTGCGCGCTGCGCCGGTGGGCAGGCCTATGTCGAGACGGCGGCTGAATTTTTAGTCCTGTGCGCCGACCTGAAGCGAGCCGGGAATTACTGTGAAAAATACGGGAAAGAGTTTGAAGGGGACTACACTGAGCAGTTTATTATCGCCACGGTCGACGTTGCCCTAATGGCTCAGAACTTGGTTGTCGCGGCCGAATCGGTTGGTCTAGGCATCTGTTATATCGGTGGGCTGCGCAATAATCCGCAAGAGGTGTCGGATTTGCTCGAACTGCCGCGGGGCGTCTATCCCGTTTTTGGTCTCTGTCTTGGCTACCCTGACCAAAACCCTGAAGTTAAGCCTAGGCTGCCTTTACCCGTGATTCTAAAGCAAGAGCGCTACAACGAAGAGGGCGATGAGGAAGCCATAGCCCGCTACGATGAGACCATCAGAGAGTATTATTCGACGCGTACGGGCGGGGGACACGGTATCAGTTGGTCCGAACAGGTTGCTATGCTGTTGTCCGAAAAATCGCGCCCACACATGCGTGAGTTTTTGGCAGGCCAGGGCTTTTTGTTCAAATAGTCCGCTGTTTGGGAGTTATTCTTTGGGCACTACTCGGTAGGAACCGGTGGACGGAAGACTCTCGACAGCGTCGCTCACTTTGCTGGCGATAATCTCAGAGGGGGGTATTGCCTCGTCGCCAATAGAGAATTTGAATTCGCCATTGAGTAAGCCGCGCTTTCCATCGGTAACCGACCAGCGAGCGATATAATACTCGGAGTCGGGCAGTTCAAATCCGAGCGGGTAGGCGAAACTGTCGGCCATGCGGGTAGGGTCATAGCTGAAGCCTATGTTTATCCACTGACCCTCGGCGGTGTAGAGAGCTAACTTGAGGAGTGTGACATCGACTCTGAAGCTCATCATAATCATCTGGGGCGACTCATTAAGCACCGAGTCGTCGGTTGGGAAGGTAACACCGGGTGTTAGAACGCCGTGGCTATGTTGCGCTACGGCGTGATTGGACGGTTGAAGTGCCAGACATGCGAAGGCAGCGAGAAAGTACAGGGCTGTCCAGCGAGAGCGGAAATCCTGATTCGCTCCTCCCTTATCCATCTTAAACCTTCTGTGCATGATACTTTCCTCCTCTCGCTCTCTCATGCTGCGTCTACTGGAGCCGAGCGTCTAACTGTGCAGCGCTACTGCTCAAAATACGCCATACACTGCCTAGACAGTGCACATAGTCTGCCCGATTCTTCGTATATTCGTCCACTTTGCTGAGTATAGCCGTCGGCCGCAGCATCGAGATCAAAATCTAAGTAGAACCAATCACCTTGAACCTCGGCGGGATCAACGAGGAACTCGAGTCCCCAGCTTACTGAGCTCGCGGGGACGAAGGGTTTTTCGTAGTGGCAGAGTAGTACAGGGGGCGGCATATCCGCGATGGCGATTATCTTCTCCGCCGGGTAGTCGGACATATCGCAGCGATGTCTCACCCACATGTTAAGGCGTCGCGATCGCGAGCCAGAGAACGGCATAGCGTCTCCAACCCAGCAACCTTCGAACTGATTAAGGAAGGTGGGCATTCGAGCTGAATAGTCGGCGAACGGGATGCCGTTGCTGCGAGGCAGTGGATCGTTTAGCGTGGGCGCGTCGACACGAATTCCGTCGCGCGCCTGTCCAAATACTCCGAGGGCTTGCAGTGCCGGCTTGCCTTCACTAATCACGGTAGCGCTGCACTGGGTAACGTTTCGTCCTTGGCGCTGCACAGTTGCCTCGACTGAGAGTGATGCTGGCGGTAGCGGTGCGATAAAAGAGGCCATAAGTGAGCGCAACGGTGGCGATGGGTCGAGCTCTTTCTTCATGCCCAGGCTGGCAAAAGCTGCAACGAGACCGCCGAATGCTGCGCGGCCTTGAGACCAGGTTTCATCAAAAGAAGTTTCGTTTATTGTACTGCGTTGAAGTCTGTCTAAAATGTCTTGCAGGGAATTGCCGGTCACGAAGAAAACCTTTTCTAGTGCGATGATTGCCCCTATCACGGGCCTGTAATATTCTTATTAATTATAAGGTAGTGCAGCAAAGATGGCTCTAGTTTATCGAAGCCATTGCAGCAGTCTGCTCGATTGCTGCTGATCGCAAGCGCGCAGAATCGACGATTAGCATCGTCGCGGCCGATACAGTTGATACGAGCGACACTAGAGAAATTACGTGTGAGAAGAATGTGAAAGCACATAGGGTTAGAGAGAGCAGGTTGGGGAAAAAGCCAATGAGAGTAAACGCTCGACGAGTGCTCGCTGCAGTGTGGGTAATGCTCTACGTCAATACCGTTGCTGCGCAGACCCCTGCGGCGGTGGCCACTTATCCGCGCGCAGCGATCGACTATTCCGGCATTGTCGCCAAGACGCAAACGACGCCATTAGACGATTCTGTCTTTGATTTTTCTCCCGAAAAGTTAGGACTTGTTTTCCCTCAAAAAGTGCATCTGGTTAAGCTAATTTTGAGGGATCAAGCACACGAGTGGGTAGACATTAGCTTTCGTTATAGCCCGCGACTGTCGAGCAGTTTCGAATGGTTTTTGCCAGAGCTCAAAGCCGCAGACTATTACACGGCGGAATGGGCCATACTTGATGAGCAAGACCGTCTAATACGGGGGAGTTTTAGCTTTTCGTTTGGTGAAACTGCACGTATGCCTTCGCTCATAAAGGCCGAGCAAGAATTGGCGCTGCGTCTTAGAAATGGCGAAGATGAGAACACGCGCTTCATTACACCGCCGCGCACTCAAATAATCCTCGAGCAAGAGCCGCGGACGTATGATCCACCTTTCACGCTGCGACTCGAAGAGCGTGGCGGTTCAGCGGATTCCAAGCAGTAATAGCGTGCCGTGTCGGGGTAAGAGCAAAAAAAACCGGCAATCTGCATCAAGGTTGCCGGTTTTTCGTTAATCGGTCGATTGTTTAAGCTAGTCAGTTACCTGTACGGTGATGTAATCATCGTTG
>JALRKV010000080.1 GCA_023254735.1 Pseudomonadales bacterium
GCTGAAGTCATCATCGAACAAAGCAATCGCGCGCAGAAGCATCGGCGCGCCCGCGAAATAGAGGCTGTCATCATTCGTTACGCGGTCAGCTGGCAAACCGATCGCTGAAGCAAAAAGGCGTGCCGTAGTCTCGGTCCGAACTGCTGGGCTACTTACGATTGCATCGAGGGTACAGCCGCGCGCTAGAAATCGACTCGTCATCACCGGAATATCGTCCAGGCCGCGCTTCGCCAGGGGTCGCGAGAAATCTTTAAGGGCTGGCTCGCTCCAGCTCGACTTCGCATGCCTCATTACAAAAAGTGTTTTCATCTGTATCTAACCCACGAGCCGGCGACGCTACCCGGTGTTAACGCCTCGGCTCGAGTGTAGCAAGCCATTCGATTAAGGCGTTAACGAAGACACAAATTTAAGCGCAACTTCTACTGCGACTATTTCGCATCCTGCCGATAGTTCCTATCTAAAAAGGCAATCTAGCTATGTATCAAATTGATTCAATCTGGCTATTTGTCGGCCTTGTAGCTACTATTTTGCTCCAAAGCCCCCGTTATTCAGGAGAAAATCGATGCTTCGACCTCAATTCCCTACTGTCTTGCTGCTGTGCCTGAGCGCATTGAGCCTCCCAGTTTTCGCGCAAGAGGAAAACACCATTTCAACCGAGCTCGAATTCGGCGCAATCGTGACCTCAGGTAACTCCGATGACCAGAACGTGAAATTCAAAGGCACGGTCGACTGGAATCGAGGCGATTGGATTTACGGGTTTAGCTCCGACGGTTTCAGGTCGTCAAAGAACAATGAGTTGAACGCACAGCGGCTCTATCACGTCGGTCGGGCTGGCCACAACATCAATGAGTTCAGCTTTATAAACGCACGTGTGTCCTACGAAGATGACCGCTTTAGTGGTTTCGATAGCCAAAGCGATTTCTCGGTCAACTATGGTCGCAATATGCTGCGCTCAAGCAGTTCGATGACGCTTGCCATGAATGTGGGTCTCGGGATGCGACGCTCGGTTCAGATGGACAAAAGCAGTAACGAAGCGATCGGCCGCGTCGAGGGTAATTATGTATGGAACCTCTCTCCTACGGCGTCTTTTACTCAGGACTTTAGCCTCGATTCGGGCAGTGATAGCAGCATCTACCGCTCAGAAAGCGGCATTCAATCGCAGATTATGGATAATCTTTCGCTGCGCTTCTCGATCAAGATTAAGCATCAGACACAGGTGCCAGTTGGCCGCGAAGAAACCGACACGGAAACCGCTGCAACCCTCGTCCTGAGTTTCTAAGCGCTTAAACGCAGCGTTCAGAGATACGACTTAACACCCACAAAAAAGCCGCATTACTGCGGCTTTTTTTTCGAACAGCTTTTCTACCGGGTTAGCGCCCGCTGGTGTTCGACTATTGGCGCGTACCTGTAACGCCGAAGGCGCCGAAGTCGCTGCCGAACTCACCGGAAACTGAATCGCCTTCCACTGTGCCGCTAAACTCTAGAACGAGCATTTGGCCCTGTGCGTCAACTTCGGCGTTGAACATGAACATGTTGCCGTCGAAGGTAATGCCGTCGATGCCGGTCTCGCCGAGTGCATCTGAAGCCATAGTGCCAGTGCCGTCAGCGTTGACGGTCAATGTAGCAGGCAGGTTACCTAGAGGCGTGTTCAATTCTACCGACCAAACGCCAACTGCAGGCGCAGGCGTACTCGCGCAGCCCACGAGAACAGCAAGAGTGAGAGCCATCAATCCGCCAAGTATTTTCTTCATAATTGTCTTACCTTCAAAAGTGTTGTGATAAAAATTTTGTCGCAGTAGTTTCGAAAGGGTGACCCAAGCATCTGTTTGCTAGAGCGCTACAGTGCTACAGCCCACCCCAGTCTTTGGCTCGGCAACGCTCAAAAAGAGAGCGCCACCTGAATATTCGCGCCTTCAGCCCAGCAAAACCTGACAAAAGCCTGAGTCGCTGCCGGCCCGATGAGCAAGCAGTGTTGCCATTGTCCTGTTAAAACTTCGCGAGTCAACTGAAATCCATCTAAACCGGGCCAGCCAACATCGGCGTTGAAGAAGGGCAAGAGCTACTATAGACTCGAAAAATCACGTATAAAGACCGCGTAAAAGGCAATTCCTTCAGAGGCTTACAAGGGGCTAGATATGGCTAATTTCAAAGTAAACGGCGAAGATAAAACACTCGATATCGAGCCAGATATGCCGCTTTTGTGGGCACTTCGCGACGAGCTCGGTATGACCGGCACCAAATTTGGCTGCGGCATCGCCGCCTGCGGTGCGTGCACAGTCCATATTAACGGGGTTGCAGTGCGCAGCTGCGTGACGCCCGTCAGCGCCATCGAAGGCCAAGAAATTACTACAATCGAAGGGCTCGCGACCGCAGCAGCCGGCAGCAACCCCTCGAACCCTGCGCTCACCGCGGTGCAGCAAGCATGGATTGATCATCAGGTACCGCAGTGCGGCTACTGCCAGTCGGGAATGATCATGGCGGTTTCGTCTCTGCTCGCACAGAACCCCAACCCCAGCGATGCCGAGATAGACAGCAGCATCACCAATGTCTGCCGCTGCGGAACATACCCTCGCGTTCGCCGCGCCATTCGCTCGCTAGCCACAGCCTAATTTACGGAAGAAAAGGACACTAACATGAAAATTAATAGACGCCGTTTCCTCCTCAGCTCTGCCCTCGTCGGCGGAGGCGTTTTAATCGGTTACACCGCCACGCGGCCCAGCCGTCATCGGCGCGCGAATGCCGAGCTTGCAGGCGCGGGCGAAAGCTTTGTTACCTCACTGCTTAAAATCGAGGCCGACAACACGGTCACGGTCTATGTTCCCCATTCCGAAATGGGTCAAGGTGTACATACCTCCCTATCAATGATGGCCGCAGACGAGCTCGATGCGGACTGGGAGCGCGTTAACATTGAACAAGCGCCGGCGATAGACCTTTTCGCGAATGGCGACCTAATCACAGGCTTCGCAGGTGAGCTTGGGGCGCCGAGTTTCCTCGCACCGCTCATCAGCGTGAGCGCCGTAAAGATAGCGGAGCTCGCAAACCTCCAGACTACCGGCGGCAGTTCCTCTGTACGCTTCACCGGTGAACATTCGATGCGCTACGCCGGCGCCGCCGCGCGAGAGCTTCTTGTGCAATGTGCCGCAAACCGTTGGGCAGTGCCTGCCGCCGAATGCACGACCGCATTGAGCTATGTCCATCACAACGCTAGCGGCCGCTCACTAAGCTACGGCGAGCTCGCTGCCGAGGCAGCAATGCTCGAGCCCTCAAACGAGCCGATGCTAAAAACACGCGACCAGTACAACATCATGGGCAAGGCGATGTCGCGCAACGATATCCCCGCTAAGGTCAATGGCAGTGCGCCCTACGGCATAGACGCGCAGCCAGAGGACATGCTCTACGCCGCCATCAGGTTTGCGCCGGTGTTCGGCACGAAGCTTGTCTCGGTCGACGCCGGCGACGTGTTGAGCCGCCGCGGCATCAAGAAAATCGTCCAGTTAGAGGACTCCGTGGCAGTCGTTGCGGACAGCTATTGGCGAGCAAAAGAGGCGCTCAAGTCTGTGGACGCGGTATTCGAGGAACTGGGTAATGAAAACGTTTCGAGCGCCTCGATTTACGAGCAGTTCGATGCCAGTCTCGCCGCCGACGACAGCGATGAAGATCGTGAGATCGGTGACACTCAGGCCGCCTTCGACTCCGCAGCCGACGTGATTGAGGCTAGCTACCGTGTGCCGTACCTCGCCCACGCCGCGATGGAGCCGATGAACTGCACAGTGCACTTAAAAGATGGGCGCGCCGATATCTGGACGAGCACGCAGGACGCGCTCGGCATCAAGAGCCGCATCGCCTCGATCTTAGGCATTGCTGCCGAAAATGCGACCTTCCATCACAGCTACGTCGGCGGCGGATTTGGCCGGCGCCTGCCGTTCACGTGGAACGTGATCGACCACGCCGCGTTAATCGCGAAAGAATTCGATGTGCCCGTAAAAACGGTACTAAGCCGTGAAGACGATATGCAGCAAGACTACTATCGCCCGGCCGTTGCTTCCAACTTCAAGGCGGCATTCGACTCCTCTGGTCTGGTTCGAGGATGGCACAACCGCTTCACCGGCCCCATACAAACGCCCGGCGCCGCTCACATTCCCTATGCTATCGACAACCAATCCATACGCGTAGTGGATGGAACGACTCACATTCCGATCGCCGCATGGCGCAGTGTTGACCATTCGCAGCAAACCTTCTTCACCGAGTCGTTTATCGATGAGATTGCGCATCGCGCGGGTAAAAATCCGTATCAGTTCCGCCTCGATCTATTGAGCGGGCATCCTCGCCATCGCCGCGTGCTCGAGACGGCGGCAGAGGCAGCGGGATATGGTCGCAACCTGCCCGAGGGCCACGCACTAGGCATCGCGGTTCAGGAAAGCTTCGGCAGTGTGGTAGCAGAGATAGCAGAGGTGTCGATGGACGAGAATATGCGTCCCGTCGTACACAAAGTCACCTGTGCGATCGACTGCGGTTTTGCAGTGAATCCCGATACCGCTGCTTCGCAGATCGAAAGCGGCATTATCTTCGGCCTCACCGCAGCGATGTACGGCGAAATCACGATTGAAGGTGGGCGCGTCGCGCAGAATAACTTCCCCGACTACGAGATGGTGCGCATGGCAACAAGCCCCGAGATTGACGTGCATATCCTCGAATCGGATAACACGCTCGGCGGTTTTGGCGAACCGGCGACGCCGCCGATTGCTGCCGCGGTCACCAATGCGATCTATATCTTAACCGGTCAGCGCGTACGCGAACTGCCGATTAAGAATCACGACTTTGGCAAGCCCTCGCTTGCCAAAGTATAGCGCGTTGAAGAAGGCAGCGACGCGTTAGATTTCAGCAGCCGATTTGACGATACGGCTAACGATGCCGTATTCAATCGCCTCATCGGCGCTCATCCAATAATCTCGGTCGGTATCTTGGGCAACGCGCTCAAGAGGCTGACCGGTTTCATCGGCAATGAGCTTGTTAATACGCGCGCGCATTTTAACAATCTCCTGCGCCTGAATCGCAATGTCACTTGCCGAGCCTCGCGAGCCTCCTGAGGGCTGATGCACGAGGAAACGCGTGTTCGGCAATGAGAAGCGATTCTCTTTTTCCGCGGCAAGATAAATAGTTGTTGCTGCACTTGCTACCCAGCCAGTACCAATTACCCGGACAACGGGCTTGATGAACTTGATGATGTCGTAAACGACGTCGCCGGATTCTACGTGACCACCGGGTGAGCTTATGTAAATCGAAATAGGCTCGTCATTCTCGGCAGCTAGTGCCAACAGACGCTCGGTGACCGAACGCGCGAGTTTGTCGTTAATCTCACCAAAAATAGTGATCGCGCGAGAATTGAATAATTTCTCATCGATTAGCCCGCCGCGCGCTGGTTTCGCATCATCTTTGGCTTCCTGGTCTTTCCCATCCAGCGCCGACTGCGCGTGGGTCTTTAGGTCATTCTGTCTGGCTAGATTCATTACTTTCCTCGTTATTTTAGGCCGGTTCTCTGTCCGGTTTACCATTCGGTTTTCTATCCGGTTTTATTAGGTCGTTAATTGATCGGCGGCTCGCTGCTATAGGACTGCGTCTCGCAGGCCGAGGCCATGCGCAGATAGCCGATGAGCGCTGCATGATCGCGCTTCCCTTCGGGAAAATTCGATCCGAAGCCTACCATGCGGGTGTTGGGTATGCCCGCAATGATCACTTGTTCAATCTCGGAGTCACTTTTCGTCGCAAGCCATGCGCAGTCAAAAAGATCGGGGGCGTCACTCGGGGCATTCCGTGCGAAAGGCTCAAACGCAACCGAGGAAGAGGCGATCGCTGAAGCCACGTCGCTGGCGCTGGGGCCTCTGCCGTGACAAAAGTCACTGCAGCTGCCGGCATACAGCGCTGCGCCGCGGACAAGGACTGACGAAGGCGCCTGCAGTCCAGTTGCGGCTGTCACCTGCCCTTCCTCCGCACAGCTCGTCAGTGCCAGAACAATGGCCAGAACAATGACCAGAGCCCAGAGGGTTCTCCCCCTCGGAGCCGTAACAGCCGAATAAGACCCTTTAGTTGCTGCCATCGCCTATGCTCTGCTAACCCAGTAGGGCCCCGTCGGCCTGCGTCTCAGGTCCAAGTGGTTTAAACACGATTAAGAGTTGAGGGAGCAGCGTGAGCGACCCAACGAGTGCGACGAGCATAGCAAGGCTTGTAAGAAGGCCAAACACAATCGTCGGAATAAAATTAGAGAGCGCGAGTATCGAGAAGCCTGCGACTATGGTCATCGACGTAAAATACATCGCGCGCCCGATACTGTTATGACAGAAAAACATCGTCTGACGGTAGTTGCCAAAACGCGGGTATTCTCGCCGAAAGCGATGCATATAGTGAATCGTATTGTCGACGCCGATGCCAACTGAAATCGCCGCAATGGTGATGGTCATAATGTCGAGTGGAATACCGAGCCAGCCCATAATGCCCAGCACGAAGGCCGCCGCAATCGCGTTGGGAATGATGCAGATTAGCGCGATGGCCAACGAACGGAACAACAGCAAAAACATAAGCATGATCACGAACATCACTACGCCCAGGGTGAGTATCTGCGACTCGTAAAGGCTCTGTAGGACATTGTTGTAAAGCACGAGAACGCCCGTGACGTTAACCTGCTCGTCACTAAACCCAAACTCTTCTTCGATGCCACGCTCGATCCTTTGCAATAATTCGTTGCGCTTGAGATTTGGGTCGGACTCGATCACGCGGACATTGAAGCGCAGCTGGTTTTCCTCGATCGAGATAAACGGTTTTAGCACGGTGTCTTTTAATGTCTCTGGAATGCGCGAATAGAGCACTGCCCACAGCACGCCGTCTATTGGCTCGCCGCCATTGAGTTGCCGCGCTAGCTGCACGACCGCGCCAAAGGAAAGCACTTTTCCCGTCTGCGGGTCATCATCTAGGTACCGGTGAATTTCTTCCACCAAGTCCATTTTCGGCGCTGTGAAATAGTAGGCGTCGTCATCGCCGGTATCGCCGAATCCATCATCGAAACCATCGCCAAAGCCATCGTCGAATCCGTCAACACCCTCGGGCTCATCCGGCAGGTCGACAATAACGTCGAAGGACAGCGTGCCTCCCAACTTCTCGTCGAACAGGGTCATCCCTTGGAAAATTTCTGTCTTCTCGCGGAAATAATCGATGAAGCTATTCTCGACCTTGAGCTGGGCAAGCCCGACGATACTGAGCAGCGTGATCACTGCATAAATCGCCAGCACTCGGTTATTCAATCGGGCAGTGAGTTGCGCAAGCCCGGTGGTAACACCGAGGCGAAGATCTGCAGAGAGTTTCGTTTGGTCTTGCGGCAGCAAACTGAGCACCGCAGGAAACACGCCAAAGACCACAACGAGCGCTGCGAACACACCGATCACCATCATCCATCCAAAGGAGATAATGGGCGAGATGCCGCTGACGATAAGCGAACCGAACGCGACGGCGGTGGTTAGTCCAGTATAAAGGCAGGGTTTAAACATGCTCAGAATGGCATGGCGCATGAGCTTGTCATGATTGCTCGACCGCCGAGTCGCACGAAGTTCGCGATAGCGCACGGTTAAGTGCACGGTCAGCGAAATGGTGATGATGAGAAGCAGCGAAATAAAATTGGACGACACAACCGTCACACGCCAATCCATTAAGCCTAAAATACCCACCATGGTCACGCCTGCAATCGCGCAACAGGCGAGCGGCAGTGCTATCCAGCGCAGTTTGCGGAAGATTAGCCCGAGGGCAAGAATGATGAACGCGAGCACACCAAAGCTAAAACTGGACAGGTCGCCGCGCACAAAGGTGACGAGGTCATCGGCGATCATCGGCGCACCGCCGAGATAGATTTGTGCCTCGCCGCGGTAGTTATCGAGAAGCGTGCGAATTTCCGCGATCGTGGCAGATTGACGCGCACCGGTCATCACCGTATACGCCGAGTACTCGTCTTCAACCGCGGCAAGCTCAGCGAGCTGGACTGCATCGAGAGCACCTAACGCCTCTGCCTCGCGCAGCTCGGAGCGGCGCGCGAGCAAGGTTTGCGCTTTGAGGTCTAGTTCAAAGCTCACTAGCATGCCTGCGGTCCGCCCATCTGGACTCACAACCGCATTGCTGAAGACCGGACTGCCCATCAGTTCGGCTTTCGCCGCAGCGAGGTCGATGTCCTGCTCGACGGTCAGATAGTCTTCGGAGATACCCGTAAGCGGCGTATCTTCGAAAATGGGCACATTCAGAATGCTGTCTACCGACTCGACTCGAGGCAGTGTCAAGAGATCAGCGCGAAGCGATTGCAGACGCGAGAGTACCGGGCGCGAAAAGAGTTCGCCCTCGAGAGGTGTGTACGCGACTATGACCGACTCCCTGATACCGTAGCGCACATTGACCTGTCGGGAATACTCCAGTTCGGCGTCGCCCTCGAGCAACAACGAGTCGGCAGAGGCATCGAGTCGAAAGAACTGCGTGTAATACCCGAAACCCGCGGCGATGAGGATCAACAAAGAGAGCGTCAGCCAAGGCCGGTCGAAGACGAGGCTCGAATACAGCCGAGTGAGGTTCTTCTGAAATGACATGCTTTCTCTCGTGCGAGTTGCTCAGTTGGATTCGGCTGCCACCATTTGATTGAGGTGGCAGCTGACAGGCAGGGTTAAACCTTTATTTATATGCGAACTATACGCCGATTAGTTGTCTAATTCGATCCCAGAGAGTATCGAAATCACTTCACGCAAAGCCCTGAGCAGTGCGCCAGCGAGTGCTGCGCGATGTATCGGAGCGGCTTGAAAACCGTGCAACTTATTGTGTCTAATCAATAAAAAGGGCTAGGCGTAAGTCTGACCAGTTGTTACCCTCGTACTCGACACTGAAAAATGTTTGTTCTAAGTTTAAAGGAGAAGCCTCAACCATGCGTAGTTCACGAACGTTTAAGTGCAGCTCGCTGACGCATCGGCTTGGCCGCAGTGTAGCGCTTGCGGTGAGCCTGCTCGGCACACTGCTCGCCTTTTCTTCACAGGCAGTTGCCGAGGACGATTGGCTGCGATCTATCCCCGAATTTGAACTTAGCGATCAGGCCGGCAAGACACACACGCTCGCCGACTACGCCGATCGCGACCTTCTCGTGTTCTATGTGCAAGGCGTCGGTTGTCCGATCGCTCGCATAGCCGTGCCAAGCTATCGCGAAGTCCGCGCCGAATTCGAGTCTAGGAATGTCGCATTCATGATGTTTAATTCCAACATTCAAGACAACATCCCGCGCATCGCGCGCGAGGTTGACGAGTTTGGCATCGATTTCACCGTGTTAAAAGACGAAGGACAAAGCCTTGCCAAAGCGCTGGGCGTCGAGCGTACCGCGGAGGTCTTCGTGATTGACCCCAAGTCACGTGAGGTGTTTTACCGCGGTCCGATCAACGACAAGCTCGGATACGAAACCCAGAAAAATACGGCGAGTGCGCATTATTTAAAGGATGCACTTAACACTGTCCTGGCCGGCGGCAAGGTGAATATGGATGACGTGCCAGACTCGAAGGGCTGCCTCGTCGCGATCTTCTAGCCTGTCTTTGCCCTCTGCCTCGCGCCCTGTGGCCCTTAATCGCGAAGTCAGAGCGCAAGTAACAACGCCAACCTCATCAGCGAAGTTGGCGTTGTTACTTGTGTTATTCGATTTTACTGCTAGATTGCGCGCATGACAGATTCCCTTAAGCCCGCGGCAGCAAAACGCCGCAGCAGTTCGCGCTTGCTCGCGAGCACCTCGGTTTTCCTCAAACCTTACCTTACGCAGATCACAATCGCCTCTGTGGCGCTGGTGTTCACAGCCGCGCTCACCCTTGGCCTCGTGCAGTATGTGCGATTAATCGTCGATCGCGGCTTCGTGGAAGGCTCAACGGAGTCATTGAATACGGCGATCCTCGGTTTTTTAATCGTCGCGGTGCTGCAGGCCATCGGTACCTTCGCACGCTTCTATTGGGTTTCTTGGCTGGGCGAACGGGTAACCGCCGACATTCGCAAAGCGGTCTATAAGCACATCATCAATCTGCACCCGGGCTATTTCGAGGACAATCTCAGCGGCGAAATTCAATCGCGGATCACCACCGACACAACCTTGATTCAATCTGTGATTGGCTCCTCGGCATCGATCGCGCTGCGCAATCTGCTAATGATGATTGGTGGCACGCTGTTTCTGTTTATCACCAACCCTAAGCTAACGAGCGTCGTGCTGCTGTGCATTCCCCTCGTCATAGGGCCCATCCTATTTTTCGGCCGTAAGGTGCGCAGACTCTCGCGCGACAGCCAAGACGAGATTGCGAACGTGGGAGCCTATGTCGGTGAGAGTATCCAGCAAATAAAGACTGTGCAGGCCTATAACCAGCAGGCACACAATGACGGCGTTTTTTCGCGCTACGTCGAGACCGCCTTTAACGTCGCTAAGGACCGCATTCTCATGCGCTCGGTACTCATTACCGTAGTAATGACCCTCGTCTTTGCAGCCTTAGCTGTAATGATCTGGGTCGGTGGCCAAGACGTGATTAATGGTCGCATGAGCGCAGGCGAGCTCACCGCTTTCGTCGCCTACGCCGTTATCGTCGCGACTGCGGTCGGCGCGATAAGCCAGGTAATCAGCGAGCTTCAACGCGCGGCGGGAGCGATGGAGAGGCTGATTGAGCTGCTCGAAGCCGAAAGTCTGATTCAGGCGCCCGCGGTTCCTGCCAAGCTTGTTGATACATTCACCGGCCAACTCGACTTCAAGTCGGTGAGCTTCGCGTATCCATCGCGCCCCGACACGTTGGCGCTAGACGAGGTAACACTGACAGTGCGCCCTGGCGAGAGCCTTGCGCTCGTCGGCCCCTCCGGCGCCGGTAAGTCAACGCTTCTGGACCTCGTGCTGCGCTTTTATGACCCACTTAAGGGGAATCTCACGCTAGATGGCGTAGATGTCCGCGACCTCACCCCCACAGAGCTACGCAGTCATATCGCGATTGTCTCGCAGCAGCCTGCGCTGTTTACCGGCAGCGTCATAGATAACATCCGCTTTGGTCGCCCCGATGCCTCGCTCGACGAGGTTCGCGCCGCAGCCGAATCGGCTTTCGCGAGCGAATTCATCGAGTTACTACCCCAAGGCTATGACAGCTTTCTAGGCGAAGCGGGCGTTCGCCTCTCCGGTGGGCAGCGGCAGCGCCTCGCGATTGCCCGAGCCATACTCAACGACCCCGAAATTTTGCTCTTAGACGAGGCGACGAGCGCGTTAGATGCCGAAAGCGAGCGCAAGGTGCAAATCGCCCTCGAAAAGCTCATGAAGGGCCGCACCTCGCTGGTAATTGCACACCGTCTCGCAACCGTAATGAATGTCGACCGCATCGCGGTGCTCGAAAACGGCAGGCTAATTGCAACGGGGACCCACGGCTCGTTGCTGAAAGACTGTGAGCTGTATGCTAACTTAGCGAAGCTTCAGTTTGGCGGAGACACTTAGGTGCAATCAGTTGTCACGCGTTGCAAATAGCCGCATCACACCGCAACCACCGCCACGACGCGGCCCAAAGCCTGAATGCCCGCAAACCTGCGCAGTGAATCCAGTCACCGTCGCAGCGCGTTAATACAGGCACTAACCAAGGGAATAATTCACCACCCAAATCGCCCTTTTCATCATCAACACGCTTATTCAACGCCCTTGCCCTGCACAGCGACCATCCTGTGGCTCCCTTGGCATTGTTTACCCGCAGAGAGGATCGCTCAGCAATGAACGCCCCCGAACGGCTCGACCCGCTTGTCACTAAAACCTGCTATCTCGACGGCAGTGACCCAGAGAAGAAACGCGAAGAGATTCGCCGTTATTTCCACCAAACCTTTAGCCTCTACGAGAGTCTTTTCGACTGCCTCGCCTGTGATGACGCCTATTACACGAAGGCGACGCCGCTGCGACACCCGCTCATTTTTTACTATGGCCACACCGCCGTATTTTTTATTAACAAGCTGCATGTCGCCAAATTGATTCCGGAGCGGCTCGATCCGCGCATCGAGTCGATGCTTGCGATCGGTGTCGATGAGATGTCATGGGATGACCTTAACGACGCCCACTATGATTGGCCGACGCCTGCGGAGGTATTGGACTACCGCAACAAGACGCGTGACATAGTCGACGACCTGATTTCTTCCGTTCAGATTACGCTGCCAATTGGTTGGGATGATCCCCTCTGGATTGTCATGATGGGCATAGAGCACGAGCGTATCCACCTCGAAACGTCATCCGTGTTAATGCGGCAACTACCTCTGTCGCTAGTAAAACCCTCTCCTCTGTTTAGAGACTGCAGCGATTCGGGCGACGCACCAAACAATGCACTGCTGCCGGTTAACGGACGCCGCATCGAACAGGGTTGCAGCAGGCGCGACACGCTATAACGATGGGATAATGAATACGGCTATCTCGAGACGCCGGTCGCAAACTTCAATGCGAGCAAATACCTCACGAGCAACGGCGAGTTTCTCGCGTTCGTCGAAGACGGCGGTTACACCACCCGCGATTACTGGGACGACGAGGGCTGGGGCTGGCTGCAGCATAGCCAGGCGCGTCACCCAAGCTTCTGGCTAGAGACAGAAACCGGCTATCGCTACCGCACCATTGCGCGCGAGATCGACATGCCTTGGAACTGGCCGGTCGATGTCAACGCCCTCGAGGCCGCCGCGTTCTGCCGCTGGAAGTCGGCTCAAACGGGCAAGAACGTTCGCCTTCCGACAGAAGCAGAATGGTTTTGCCTCCGCGAGGAGATCCCGAGCGACCAACCCAGCTGGAAGTCTGCGCCCGGCAACATAAATCTCGAACACGGCGCGTCCGCTTGTCCTGTCGATCGCTTTGGTACAGTCACAAAACGCGGCGAGGAATTTTTCGATATTATCGGTAATGTCTGGCAATGGACTCAGACGCCAATCGACGGTCTGCCGGGTTTCGAAGTTCACGAGGTCTACGACGACTTCTCAACGCCGACCTTCGACGGGCAGCACAATCTCATCAAGGGTGGCAGCTATTTCTCAACAGGAAATAGCGCACTTAAAGATTCACGTTATGCCTTCAGGCGACACTTTTTCCAACACGCCGGATTTCGCTATGTCGAAGGCGAGGAGCCAATTATCACCACAAGCAATCCTTACGAAACTGACGAGCAGGTCTCTCAATATATCGAATTTCACTTTGGCAGTGATTATCACGGCGTGCCAAATTTCGCGGGCACCTGCGGCCAGCTTTGCCTAAAGTACTTCGCCGAGGCGACTGAGAAAAGGCAGTCGCGCCGCGCGTTGGATCTAGGCTGTGCGATTGGTCGCACCAGTTTCGAACTCGCACGCGAATTTGATCACGTCGACGGCATCGATTTTTCCGCGCGCTTTGTATCGGCAGCGACTCAGCTGAAAGAAAACGACAGCAAGCGTTATACGATACGCGATGAAGGTGACCTTTTCAGCTTTAAAGAAACGTCGCTCGCCGAGCACGGGCTGGCAGATACCGCGCATAAGTGTGACTTCTGGCAGGGAGATGCTTGCAATCTAAGCGACAAATTCAATAACTATGATCTCGTGTTCGCAGGGAATCTCATCGATAGACTCTACGAGCCGGAGAAGTTTGTTAGCCGAATTCATGAACTCATCAACGAGGATGGATTACTCGTGATCACTTCACCCTACACTTGGCTGAGCGAGTTTACAGAGCCTGAAAACTGGATTGGGGGATACAAACGTGACGGCGAAAACTTCACGACCCTCGACGGCCTGAAAGAACTTCTCGCGCCGCATTTCGATCTTGTAGATGAACCACGCGATGTGCCGTTCGTTATCCGTGAGACCGCGCGTAAGTTCCA
>JALRKV010000149.1 GCA_023254735.1 Pseudomonadales bacterium
TAACGACATTCCCTTCGTCGAGCGAAGCGCAGACAACTACTTAGTCGCGACGTTTACAGATCGCGCCATCGGCGCGCGCTACGAGAACAGCGGCGTAAATTGGTTCGTCGCCGCAGGCGTTTACGGCGACGCGATGAGCAATAGCGACACAACGGGAGACGAAGGCTGGGGCACATCGGGCCGGTTTGTCTATTCGCCGATTATAGAAGACGATCGCATTCTGCACCTGGGCGTCCGCGGCTCCTATCGCGAGGTGGATATCGCCACACCGACAATGCAGATCAAAGACAAAACCACCGATTTTTCGGAACTTAGCATTGTTAACACCGGTAAATTGAACGACGCAGAGTCCGCAACGCTTTTCGGACCAGAGATGGCGGCCGTGTGGGGACCCCTCTATGTGTTCGCAGAACACACGACGACGCAGATCGCGCGTACTGCAGCACCGGACCTTGAGTTCTCCGGATGGCACGCCGCCGCCGCGTGGAGCCTAACCGGCGAAACTCGCGCCTCAAGCTACAGAATGAACGCGGGAGAATTCAAAGGACTGCGGCCAGCGAGAAATTTCGATTTGGCAAACGGTGGCATTGGCGCGTGGGAAATTGCTGCACGTTATGCCGCGATTGACCTAAACGATGGCAATGTAATGGGCGGAACTGAAGACGCACTGTCGATCGCGCTCAACTGGTATCCAAATCGCAGCGTGCGGATCATGGCAGATTGGTCACGTGTGCTCGATACCGACGAATCGAATACGGTTCGAATGTTTGCGCAGGACATGGATATCTTCACGCTGCGCACTCAGTGGAATTTTTGATTTAACATTGTAGGCGCTCTTTATCGGAGCGCTTACGCTTTCTCGAGCCCTTTTTGTTTTTATAACTTTTCCTCAATTTATAATACCCCTCGCCGGAAAACCATCAGGTAGAACCGCTCCCGATAAGAGGAAGAATGTTATATCGAATATTGGGCGCAACAGCCTGCGAAAGGCGAGTAACGAGCTGTTCGACTTGCTCCTGATCAATTACGACCTCAAACCTAATAGCCCTGGAACGGCCCGTGACTTTCTCGATAGCGTTTAATGATTCGTGATTGCCGTGTCTCCGTGTTTCGAAAGAAGAGAAGCTTTCGATAAGCGGAAATTCCAAAAGGCAATCGATAAAATCTTCTTCGAGACTCGTAGCAATTTCAAAAACAAGCAAACTATTCATCGTCCTTACTTTCCCTTCAAGGCTGGGTGGTTAACGCCTTTGTTGTACGTAAATAGATTAGCGGAAATAGATAAAGCGTTAGGACCGTACTACTTATCAGCCCGCCGATAACCACGATTGCAAGCGGCTTTTGTATCTCGGAGCCAGGCCCCGTCGCGAGTAACAGAGGGACTAAACCAAACGCGCAAGTAGTCGCTGTCATCAAAACCGGGCGAAGTCTTCGCTGAGCGCCTTCGGTTACTATCTCGATAACCCCCAATCCTTTCGCATGCAAATAGTTAAAATGCGACATCAGCACAACACCATTCAACACAGCAATTCCGAGCAGAGCGATAAAGCCAACAGAAGCAGGTACCGACAAAAATTCACCGGTCAACCAAAGTGCTAGTAGCCCGCCTGTCATTGCAAAAGGGATGTTCGAAAGCACAATGACAGTTTGCTTCAATGATTCGAAGGTTAAGAACAAGATAAAGGCAATAAGTAGCAATGCGACTGGAACAACCAGCGCGAGTCTTGCCGATGCGCGTTGTTGATTCTCAAACTCTCCGCCCCATTCGAGGACGCTGCCCTGCGGGAGAGCTGCCTCGCCCGAAACTTTAGCTTTCGCTTCTTCGACAAACCCCACCAAGTCACGCCCTTCTACATTAGTCCTAACCACGGCGAATCGTTGTCCTGATTCTCGCGATATAGAAACAGGGCCTTCGATGCGTTCTATGCTCGCGATCTGACCTAAAGCTATGGTACCTCCGTCTGGCAATGCAATAGTTCTGTTCTGTAACGCAGTAAGACCGTCTCCAACAAGAGAGTCATACCTAACGACCAATGGGACTCGTGCGCTACCCTCGCGTATGACGCCAACTTGAAACCCCTCGCTCTC
The DNA here is from genome assembly GCA_023254735.1 of Pseudomonadales bacterium. GTDB lineage: Bacteria > Pseudomonadota > Gammaproteobacteria > Pseudomonadales > Pseudohongiellaceae > UBA9145. The sequence goes on from JALRKV010000149.1 coordinate 2,089, forward strand.
CGCTCGAAGTTGAGCTTGTAGCTCATCGGAATCAATCCCAAACCTTCCGCTTCGTACTCGATCAACTTTTATCTGCAGATACTGCGCACCCTCGTTAAGCGACGCAATCGTATCAACTGCACCTGGAACTGTTGCTACCAATTCTGCGATGCGCTGTGCGCCTGCGTTCAGTTCGTCAAGATTGTTGCCGAATAATTTTATCGCTACATCCCCACGCGAACCGGTCAACATCTCCGATACGCGCATATCGATTGGTTGGGTGAAACCGTAGTTAAGCCCAGGAATCTGTTCAAGTACCGCGCGCAATTCTGATTCGAGATCCTCTTTACTGGCTGCTTGCCATTGCGACGGAGGTTTGAGCTGCAAAAACATATCGGTTTCGTTAAGACCCATTGGATCCATTCCTATCTCATCGGACCCACTACGCGAAACAATCCTTAAGATATCTGGCACTTCTTCCAGAATCGCTCGCTCTACCGTCTGAACAATGTCGACGGTAGTTGCCAGGTTGATAGACGGTACCATCTCTAGCTGTATGATTATGTCTCCTTCGTCCATCGTTGGCATAAAAGTTTTACCTACTCGAGGGAAAACAAGCACAGTACCGAGGAGAAGGAGAAGCGCAGCGACGCCGACAGTTTTTTGATTTCCTATCGCCCATGCGAGAGTAGGCTTATATATTTTCATAAGCGTCCTCGATAACCATGGGTCTCGATGACTCTCACCAACCATGGTTAGGGAGGCCACAACCGGCACCAGGGTAAGCGCAACAAGTAGTGAGCCAAGCAACGCGAAAACAATAGTTAGTGTTACCGGCCCGAACAACTTTCCCTCTAGTCCCTGTAGCGTGAGCAGAGGCAAGAACACGATGACAATAATCGCTACGCCTGCGGTTACAGGCAGTGCTACTTCCTTCACCGCGCGATAGATAATGTGGAGACTAGGGAGACGAGCCACGCCATTACCCTGACTCTGAGTCGCTGTCTTTGTGTTTGCATGTAACGAAAGTGAAGCGACTATATTTTCTACGATGACTATTGAAGAATCGACGAGCATACCAATCGCAATGACCAATCCTCCGAGACTCATAAGATTGGCACTCATTGATGACAGATCCATCAAGATAAAGGTTATGAGCGCTGACATAGGTAGAACAACAGCGACGGTGAGAGCGGCACGCCAGCTACCAAGGAATAGCCCTAACAGTATGACCACTAGCGCCACCGCCTCGAGCAGGGCTTTCGCAACGGTGCCTATCGCGCCCTCTATAAGTACGCTTCGCTCATGAAAAACCCTTGTCGATGTTCCTTCAGGTAAGGTTGCGTTAATTTCTTCGAGCTTTGCATTGATGTTGGTAATAAGCTCTCGTGCGTTAACGCCCCTGAGGCCTATCACTAAGCCCTGAACGGCTTCGCTTTCTCCATCGCTAGTTACGGCGCCGTAGCGCGTTAATGACTCTATAGTAACTCTCGCTACTTGGTCGAGGCGTACTTTTCCACCGTTTTGTGTCGGAATTTGCAGTGCCTCGATATCGGCTATTGTTGCAAATGCACCTTCGATACGGACAAGCATTGATTCTTCGCCTTGACTTATGCGACCGGCACCATCGTTCTTATTATTCGAAGCGAGCGCATCGAAAAGTGCTGCGTTGCTAACGCCTAGCGCGCGCATTTCCCCCAACTGAGGAGATACTTGGTAGGTCTTAACGAATCCTCCTAGCGCATTAACATCGGCGACACCGGGCACTGTGCGCAAGGCAGGCCTAATAGTCCAATCAAGTAGATAACGTTTCTGTTCAAGAGAAAGCACCTCGCTCTCGACTGTGAACATAAACATATCGCCAAGCGGGGTACTCATGGGAGCAAGTCCACCGTCAATACCGGCGGGAAGATTTCCTCTTACTGCGCTCAGGCGTTCGGCAACCTGTTGCCTGGCCCAATAAATATCTGTGCCTTCTTCGAAATCTATAGTGATTGAACTAAGCGCGTATTTCGACAGTGATCGCAGGACGGTCTTACGAGGTATGCCTAGCAGTTCAACTTCGATCGGTTGTGTAATTAACGATTCAACCTCGGCAGGCGTCATGCCCGGAGACTTTATGATAACCTTGACCTGTGTTGGTGAGATGTCGGGAAAGGCATCGATAGGTAGATTCAACATTGCGCGCATGCCGAATCCAATCATTAACATAGAAAGAAGTGCTACCAACAAGCGCTGGCTTAACGATAGTTGAACTATATATGACAGCACTAGCAGTCTCCACCTAGCCCGAGCTGCATACCTTTCAACAGCGCGGTTCCACTTACTGCGATTTCCTCATCGACTCTTAGACCAGCACGCGCAACATAATCACGGCCGACGGAGATCAGCTCTAATTGACGCGGGATAACGCCATTCGCCGTTTTCACATAAACAAAGTTCTTTCCCTCTGTGAAAACAATCGCAGATGCCGGGACTAGTACGCCACTCTCGTTTGGCAGGAGAAAGACATCGAGTAGCGAGCCAAGTGGGTAGCTAACTTCGGTATTAAACTCAGCAAATAACTCGATTGTCTGCGTCAATGAATCGACGGAATAGTCACGTTCGCGAAGAGTGAGCATCTCTCCGGTTTCCTTGACCGAAAGTTTAGTGCCAGCACCCAAAGTATTTATAAGTGCAGCAGGTAGTATTGCGGATATCCATTTCGCTGAGCCCGATTGAAATTCGGCCAGACTATCGCCTACTTCAACGGGTTCGCCTGCGTTGCGCGCCCTATGCACTAAGATTCCATCTCGAGGGGCCCGTAAAAGCGCGTAGCCGAGATCGGCCTGAGTCTCGGCGAATCCGTCGATGGAGAAAGCGTCAAATCCTAAACGCTCAAACGCTTTCCTACTTGCGGCTTCTCTACTCTCTGCATGCGCGAGTGCAAGCTGCACCTGTTGCAGGCTTCTTTGTGCAATAACACCTTTGTTAAATAGCCTCTCGCTTCGGCGAGCTTCCAAACGCGCGTTACTGAGACTTGCATAAGCGTCAAGCCATTGCGCCTGAATTTCACTAGCCATACTACTAGCGATCCGAGCAATAATTTCTCCTTTGGAAACTGGGTCACCCGAATTTGCTTTCCATTCAGATAACACGCCGTCAACTATCGAGTAAGCATGAGAGCCCTCGTGGGGCGGAGCGATGATCTGCCCGGGTAGTTCAATACCCATAGACTCATCGATAGGTCTAGCAGGTTTGAATTGAATGCCCAATTTGATGGCATCTTCTTCCGTAAGCTCGATCGTATCGATTACCGGTTGCGCGAAAATCTGGGTAAGAGATGAGATGCAAAGGATGATTGCAATACCACACTTAACAAATTTTATCTGTCTGCGCATAGCGATAGAATTTCGCGTACTCATATTTCTCGAAGCTTGGGACAAGGCCGAGGCCAAGTGGCGCAATTCAAATGGAACCCATTCAGCGGCAGCTTTTCAGAATACCAGCAAAGAATTGCGATAACGCCGCATAGGCATCCAACGGCAAAACGTGGGCCACGTATTGATCGGGTCGTACCACGACCATGCAGCCTTGCGCGCGGTCAATACCGCGCATGTCGAAGATGTCGCCCACCCCCTTGTGGTCGACGCAAAAGACCTTTTCATGGTCTTGTAAACCCAGTTTGCCGGTTTTGGGGCGCAGCAAGCCAGGCATCTTATCGTAAGCCAATTGCCCTGAATTGATGATTGTTCGCATCATAAAATAACCCAAAAAAAGAGCCATACTGATACTGCCGACATCACCGGCAAAGGTCTTGGCTTTTTTCCGAACATTAAAAAAACCAAAAACAACAC
>JALRKV010000148.1 GCA_023254735.1 Pseudomonadales bacterium
CGGCACGGTCGCCGCAACCGTTTTTGCTAGATCAACTTAATCGCGGTGAAAAATTTTCTTGATAGCACTGACTAAACTTTAGCGCGTCACGTTGCAGCTAGAGAGCTTCTGCGAATCTTGAAAGCGCATCGACTCCGACAATATCCTGAGCCAGCAGATACAGATCATGACGCGGCAGATGCGGCAACGCGGCGGTTAAGACGTCGAGATGGGCCTGCTCTTGTTGGTAACGAGCGCGCATAAAATCGCCGCCCTCTTCCGGCGTTCGCTTGTTAACCACGAGACCCGCGACATTTACCTGGGCGGCTTTGAGCTGCGCGTAGAGCTCGATAGATTCGAGCACCGGGAGCCGCTCGGCGGCGAGAACGATAACGAATGCAGTGGTCTCCTGATCGCTCAACTGATCACGCAGATGGGTAAACCTCAGGCGGCGGCGATGCAAAATCCCGCGAATTCCAGACTCGCGCATCTTCTCGGCATCTTGCGAATCTGCGCTGAAGGTTTTCTCTTCCATCGACGAATCGCGACCTAGGTCGCGCACAACCTGCGCGAAACCGTCCGCTTTTTCCTGCCTTTTGATTAGCCCCTCCGTCCATGCCGACATCATCTCCGGCAGCGCCATTAGCCGCGCAGTGTGACCCGAAGGCGCAGTATCAAAAACGATGAGGTCGTAGTCTTTAACGCCTTGTTCAACTACCTCGGCGATGCGCTCCATGAGCGCTGCCTCTTGCATACCCGGCGCATCTTTCGATAACGCCATGTGCTTGTCGACCTCACCGCGCAGGTGAACCGGCATTAGCTTATGCAGCGACGACGTGATTTCCTTAACATGAAGACGCACCGTTTCGTCAGGATCTAATTCGAGTCCATCGAGACCCGGTGCGAGGCGCACAGGCTTTGCGCCTATCGCGCGATCAAAAAGATGTCCAAGATTGTGTGCTGGATCTGTCGACACCAGCAGCACTTTGCCTCCGGCCTGCGCGCGGGCAAGGGCAGTCGCGGCCGATACAGTCGTCTTGCCAACGCCCCCTTTGCCACCAAAGAACAATATTTTTTTGGTCTGCGAAAGTTCTAACAACAATGGACATGATCCAGCGGAGACCTTTCCATGCCCATGCGGATATGCCAGTCATGAAAACGGTCGTAGACGATTGGAAGCAGCTCCATAGTGTAAAAAGCCGCGGGGTTGGGGATGCCGAGTGTCTCGGCAAAAATGAGCAGCATAAAAAGGTCTTCTTCGTCGCGCTGCGCGCGGGCGAAAGAGCGCCTGTAGGGCGTCACATAGAATTCATGCAGCCCTCCTTCGACCCGCGCAAGAATATCGCGGAGCGCGTCGAGTGCTTTGGCAGCATTTTTCTTCTCTAAATCTGTCATCGCGCTGCCGCGTGCCTCCTAGGCAGGGTTCTCGTTTTTACGCTTCTTAGCGGCCTCTTTAGCCGCCCGCTTTTCCTCTGCTCGGGCAAGTCTCGCCTGCATCGGATCAATCGTCAGTGGCCTATAGATCTCGACTCTGTCGAGGTTTTGCACCTCGTACTCATTCGGCAGGGGCCGCCCCTTACCGTCGAGGGGTTGAGCGAAGATGCCGAGGTCGAGGCTTCCCAGTTCTATCTCTGGAAATTCCTCCGCAATATTCGACAGTTCCACAGCCTGCAACGCAGTCGTGCCTTGCTGAACGGTCAGCGTAACCAGTTTTTGTTTAGTTGGCGAGGCATAGACAACCTCAACCATGAGTTCGTTATCCTGCGGATTGTCCATTAGCTGATTAAACTCTTAAGTACAGCGTTATCCATCTCAATGCTAACCGTATACCAACTTTGCACGGTCTACTAATGCATCCACCAGATTGTTAGCCGAACCACTGAGCAGTTTGCCCACCGCAAGGTCGACGAGTCCGTATTTGAATTCGAACTCCATTTCGAAACTGACTTTGCAGGCGGCCTCGGTCAGCGCCTCGAATTGCCAGACGGCCGAAAATTTGGAGAAATTACCTTCCTCTAGCTTCATCTCTATGCGGCTAGGCGCGATAAGCGAATTGCGCGTAACGAAGGTTTGCGTAACGCCCGCCTTGGCCAGACTGAGCTCGCCGACGAGTTCTTTGTCGGATTTAGAGATAACTCGCGCTGAGCGACAGCCCTGCATAAACTGTGGATACTGCTCGATATCGTTGACCAAATCGAACATCTGTTGCGCCGAATAGCCGATGAGCGCACTGCGCGAAACATGTGCCATAGCCGCGCCCGCTAGAGATAAATCTGAATGACGGTGCTGACGAAAACCGAAAACAATACCAACGGGATAATCGTCCCGAGCGCGAAGTTCAGATAGCGCTGCAACAGAGAGCCTTCATAGTTGTCATCACCAATAATGAGCTCGGAGGTCAGCCCACTCATCTTCCAGCGATACGCCGTAAACAAGCACACGGTAAAGCCAACAAGCGGTAGGATGGTTTCGTAGAACACATCGTAAACCACGTCGAAAAAGGATTTACTGAGGCCGCCATAGCTCGTAAACGCGGTGAAAAAGTCGGACATGCCGAATGACAGCGTTGCAGGTATCGCGAAGAGTGTCAGAAGAGCCGCCTGTGTCAATACAGCCTTTCGACGGGACATGTTAAATTCATCTATCCAATACGAAATGGGTATCTCGATAATCGATACAAGCGAGGTCAGTGCTGCAAAAAACACCAAGAGGAAAAAGACGATAGCGACAATCGTCGCGCCCAGATAGCCTACCGCCGCCTGCATGGAGAGGAAGATTTTAGGCAGAAACGAGAAGATCAAGCCGACGCTGCTCGTCGATAGATCATCGGTATTTGTATTAGGATCGAAGGCAAATATCGCAGGTAAAATAAGCAGGCCGGCGAAAAAAGCGATGCCGGTATCCATCACAGCCACCGTTCGCGCCGAACCCGGGATGCTGTCTTCGCGGCTGAAGTAGGAACCATAAGTAATTAGAATTCCCATCCCCAGCGAGAGCGAGAAAAATGCCTGACTAAGAGCGCCATTAACCGTCGACAAGCTCATCTTGGTAAAATCGGGAACGAGATAGTAGGCGATTCCTGCGCTGGCGCCGTCGAGGGTCAATACGAACATCGTCAGTGCAACGAGCATTATTGCGAGCGTCGGCATTAACACTCGTGCGAGACGCTCGATGCCACCCTTCACGCCGCCGAGCAGAATCAAAAACACGCCAACAAGAAGGAAAATCGCATAGCCGAATAGCGACGGCGCAGCCACGATCTCGCCGAAAGTCTGCTCTTGCGAGAGCCGATCGAGGCCCCCGCTTGCGAGTTCCTTTAGATAAACGACAAGCCAGACTGTGATCACAGTATAAAACACGGCGATCATAAACGGCGTAATGATCGCCAGCATCCCCGTAAGCCGCCACTTAGCAGAACCGCCGGAGATGGTATCAAACGCGCCCACAGGATTCCGCTTGGCGCGCCGCCCCATAGCGATCTCGGCCATCATCACGGGATAGCAAATAAACGCGACGAAGAGGAGGTAGATAATTAGAAAGGCGGCGCCGCCGTTTTTGGACGCCATGACAGGAAAGGCGACCAAATTACCCAACCCAACGGCCGACCCCGCAGCCGCTAGAATAAAACCCAGTTTGGAGCTAAATTGCCCGCGTGCTTGCGCCATGGAATCCTATTCCTTTTAGTCTGTTATTCTTTTTCGCATGGCTTTAGACAAGCGCTCTACGTAGGCTCCCGATTCTATCAGCGGCTCTAGGGCAGCACAACGCGGCAGCTGCGCGATTAACCTTAACAACTAGTAAGCTCCTCAGACCTAAACTGCTATACTTCCCCAATGGCAAAGAAGAAACCCACCGTCTCCGACGGCACTATCGCTCTCAACAAGAAGGCGAAACACGACTACTTCCTCGAGGAGAGCTTCGAGGCAGGCGTGGTTCTCGAGGGCTGGGAAGTTAAAAGCCTGCGCATGAAAAAGGTTCAGCTGATCGACAGCTACGTGCTGCTAAAAGATGGCGAAGCCTTCCTTCTCGGCTGCCAGGTCACGCCGCTGGACACGGCGAGCACGCATGTCATCGCCGACCCCACGCGCATAAAAAAACTCCTCTTGCACAGCAAGCAGTTGGCGAAGCTTTTCGCCACCGTGCACCAGAAGGGCCATACCTGTGTCGCCGTGAAATTGTATTGGAAAGGCCATCTGGTGAAGTGTCAGATAGCACTCGCCAAGGGCAAGCAAGACCACGACAAGCGCGCCACTGAGAAAGACCGCGAGTGGCAGGTCGACAAGCAGCGCATCGTACGCCACGCCAACCGCTAGTCCGTCTCGCCACCCACTTTTAATCAGTTATCGTGGCAATTACCTATTCGTGCTATGCTTTATCAACTTGGGGGCGATTTGGATTCGACGCCGGTATTGAAACCTTAGGTGCATGCCGAGAGGGTAGTAACTCTCGTAAATCAATTACTGCAACTTTATAGTTGCCAACGACGAAAGCTACGCCCTAGCAGCTTAATAGCCTGCTAGCGATTACCGCCGGGATGCCCGTAAACTGGTATTTGGTAATCGTCATCTAGAACGGGATCGCCAGTGGAACGCGCTTGACGTGAAGCGGCTAAATAGTATCAAGCTCGCCCAATTCACCCTGCCCGTCGGGCCGATGAGGGTTAACCTAGTAGACGACGCTATGCATGTAGAGCCGAAGATAGAGAGCTGACGGACGGGGGTTCAATTCCCCCCGCCTCCACCAAATACAAGTCCACGCAATTCCAAAAAATTCTCAAAGCCCTGTCAATCAGGGCTTTTTTGTATACACTCATTCCAATGACAACCAAAGAATTCTTACTAAATCCAAGAATATTGATGGTATCAATGATGGTATTTAGCGATTAGCCATGAACGATACCATCAAAGCGCGAGTGTTAACTATGCATAAGCTTGCAGCTAAAGCAGCCTCAAACGCCAAACCTGGAACTAAACCCTACAACCTGAGTGACGGGGGCGGCTTGTACTTGCTGATAAAACCTAACGGGACCAAAGCTTGGAGGTTTAACTATCGCTTTAATGGAAAACAGAAAACCCTGGCTATCGGTGTTTTCCCAGATGTGAGCCTTAAAACAGCGCGCGAAAAGCATAAAGAGGCAAGAGAAAATCTAGCGAATGACATAGATCCTAGCTCTCAAAAAAAGGCCATAAAAGCGGCCAAACAGAGCGAATCTGTAAACAACTTCGAAATAGTCGCAAGCGAATGGGCTAGGACTCGCGGCAAAAAAGCAATTAGTACAGAGAAACGGCAGGAAGCTTTGCTGAAGAAAGACCTCGTCCCGTATCTTGGTAATCGGCCTATCGCTGATATCAACACTCCCGAATTACTCAAGGTACTCCGTAAAATAGAAACTAGGGGAGCGATAGAAACAGCGCATAGAGCAAAGCGACTATTAGGTCAGATATTTCGTTATGCAATAGTAACCGGTCGGGCCGAACGAGACCCCAGCGCCGACTTAAAAGATGCGCTCGCTCAGCCGACGAAAACACACTTCAAATCTATTACTGAACCTGCTGAGGTAGGGCCACTAATAGCCGCAATTAACAGCTACCAAGCTACTCCAGTCGTGATGGCAGCTCTAAGGCTTACCCCCCTACTCTTTTGCCGCCCGGGCGAGCTACGCCACCTCGAATGGCAAGAGGTTAATTTCGATGAAGCTAGAATCGAGTTACCTGCGTCGAAAATGAAAACGAAAGAGCCACATATCATTCCACTTGCGACACAAGCGATGGGGATATTAAAAGAGTTACAGCTAATCACTGGCAGAAGTAAGTTTGTTTTTCCCAGCGCGCGAGGTAATAGCCGCCCTCTATCAGAAAACGGAGTCAGAACGGCGCTTCGAACGCTCGGATATACGAATGAGCAGATTTCACCACATGGCTTTAGAGCGATGGCCAGAACCATTCTTGATGAAATCCTAAATTTCCCAGTTGATTGGATAGAACACCAGCTAGCCCATTCGGTTAAAGACGCCAACGGTAGGGCGTATAACCGCACCAAACATCTCGAACAGCGGCGAGGAATGATGCAAAAATGGGCAGATTACCTGAACGAATTAGCTTTATCAGTTAACACCAGGGGATAATATTCTTGAAAAAAAATTGGAACCTGAGCGATATAGAAAAGCAGAATTTACGATCCTTATTACCGAAAATTAGCGACAAGAATTTTGGTGAATTTACTCGGTTAGTTGATAACCTAATCATCATTCAGTTGCAGATATCACCAGATAAAGATAACAGGCCTCTAACTACGGGAGAATTAAAGAAAGAGCTTAAAAAAATTCAAGCTTACTTCGACAAAGCAGTTGCCGGCATGGCATATTTATATGAACGAGGCATTTCCCCATCGCTCTTTGATCAACATTACTTAATTGCGAACAAACGTCACCCTGAAAAAGTAGCTAAAGGTGATCTATCAGATAAGCCCCATGTATCTAGCTCATATGTTGAGCAAATCATCAGATCTCTCTCCTACAGCTTCTGCTAATCGCATCCCAGTGTCACTAATCAAGGCCACAATGTGACGTAGTTCATCATCCTGTTGGTAACACTCTGCCTGTATCTTCCTGATGTTCTCAATACTGATGGCGTGACGCTTCTGTGCATCTG
>JALRKV010000062.1 GCA_023254735.1 Pseudomonadales bacterium
TTACTTGCAAAATTCACATTGGCTCTCCTAGCCTGACGCCTCTAGCAATCACGCTAAATCGAGTGGCGGGGCAACTTTATAATATTTTAATTCTAGAATTATTAGGGGTGTTGGGGGTTACTGCAAGGGAATGCGTGTGATAAATGTTTGCACTATGATCAAAATAGCGTTTACAGGCCTCGTCAGGTCTAATCTAAGGACAAAGTCGCGCTAAGCAATTGGCATAATTTCGCTTATCAGATAGAAAAACTCTTCATAAGTTAAAACGAGGATAGATCAATGAAAAACAAGTACTCGTTTCTCCACTACGCGTCAGTCGCGAGTTCAACCATTAGCCGGCTCACTGCATTTTTAACTGCGCTGCTGCTTGCGGGTTCTCTGGCCGCGCAGGCTTACCCCCATGCACGCAGCGGCGGTAACTACATGCACAATTTCTATTTTCCGCCTGCGCCGAGCTCCACGCCTTGGGCGCCCGAGTGGTCGCCGGATGGCAAGAGTGTCGCGGTGGCAATGCAGGGAAGCCTATGGCGCGTCGAACTTGCCACGGGAATCGCGACCGAGCTGGTACACAGCGACGCCTATCTTTCCTCACCCGACTTCTCGCCCGATGGACGCTGGCTCGCGTATACCGCGGATTACTCGCATGAGCGGATTCAGCTCGAGGTCCTCGACACGCTAACCGGAGAAGTACATGCGCTGACCGACGATGACGCGGTTTACACCGATCCGGTGTTCTCGCCCGATGGCAGCAAACTAGCCTATGTGTCGACTCGGCCAAACGGCTATTTCAATCTGTATGTGCGCGGTTTCGCAGCGGGTGCCTGGCAGGGCGATGCAGTTGCAGTGAGCAGCGATAACGACTTTGGCCGCAGCCGCCTCTACTTCGGGCGCTGGGATATGCATATAGCCCCCGCGTGGCTGCCCAACGGCTCCGAGCTGCTGCTGGTTTCGAATCGAGATATCCCCCTAGGGTCTGGAAATGTGCTAAGGGTTCCTGCTGTCGAGAACGGCATCGCTCAGGCGCGCACGGTGCTCGCCGAACAGTCGCTTTACCGCACGCGACCTGATGTTTCTCTAGACGGCAAACGCTTCGTATACTCATCGACGGCAGGCAGCGCAGATCAATACAACAACTTGTATGTGCAGCCTACGATTGGTGGCGAGCCGTATAAACTCACCTTTTTTGAGAACGATGCGTTTCATCCGCGGTGGTCACCCGATGGAGAGACGTTAGCGTTCATTTCGAATGCACAGGGCTTGCCTCAGCTAATGCTGCTCGAGGTGTACGGCGGCAAACTGACGCCTGTCGCAATAACTCAGCTGCGCTTTAGGCGCCCGATGGGAGTGGTAAAAGCGCGAGTGAGCGAGGTAGGCGGCGCCGATGCGATGCCTAATCGCGTTCACGTAATTGCGGCGGATGGGAAATTCTATGCGCCGCAGGATGCCTATGCGCGATCGGGTCACGTGGGCGACAATGTGTTCCATAATTCAGGCGAATTTATGCTTACCCTGCCTGTGGGCGAGACGACTCTGACCTTCGTGCGTGGTTTCGAGTTCGAGCCGCAAACGCTTAAGGTCAATGTGACCGAGGGTGAGGTCACCCACCTCGATGTGAAACTCGAGCGCCTCGACGATATGGCCGCCAAGGGATGGTACAGCGCCTCGACTCACGTGCACGCTAACTACGGAGGTAACCTTCACAACACGCTCGAAAACCTGATGCTGATGTCGCGGGCTGAAGATCAAGACCTCGTGTTGGAGCAGGTCGCCAATAAAGACAATCGTATACTCGACTATCACTATTTCGTGCCCGGCGGCGGAGCACATCCGGTGTCGACACCCGATCAGTTGGTTATCGTGGGGCAGGAGTACCGTCCGCCGTTTTATGGCCACGTATTTATGTTCGGTATGCGCGACCACCTCATCTCGCCGTTTGTAACGGGCTACGAAGGCACGGCTATCGCTAGCCTGTACCCGAGCAATACCGATATGTTGTTAAAGGCCAAAGCTCAGGGCGCGGTGACCGGCTATGTGCACCCCTTTCTGGGCGAGACCGATCCACTGCTCGGTAATCTAGGCGGCGGCAAGGGCTTCATCGTCGACGCCGCGCTCGGTTCGACCGATGCACTGGAGTGGTCAGACTCGAGCACCGCAGGCTTTTATCCGCTCTATGCCGTGTGGAATAACGGACTGCGCATCGCAGCGACCGGCGGAGAGGATTCGATTTCGTCGCTGCAGCGCAGCAAGCTGCTCGGCTCATTTAGAACCTATGTCTACACTGGTAACGCGGGTCTGGATTTGAGCGCATGGCTCGATGGAATGAAGGCGGGGAGGGCATTCGTCAGCTCGGGTCCTCTACTCGAGGCGACGTTCGACGGCGCGCTGCCGGGGGACTCAGTTGTGCTTCCAGCCGCCGGCAAGCGAGTGTCGCTGAGCGCGCGCGTGCGTTCGATTACGGCGCTCGAATCACTTGAGCTCGTGTGTAACGGTGAAACGCTTGAGTCGTTTCCAATCAGACGCAGTGGCCGATCACTCGATATCGAGTTTCAATTCGACGTGACGCGCAGCGGTTGGTGTCATGTGCGCACCGAGGGTGAGCCGGCTAACCGCGCGCCGCTCGATGTCGACTACGCGCAGGCCTTTACTAATCCAGTTTGGTTCGAAGTAGAGGGCTCAGCGCTAACCAATCCCGGCTCGGCGCAATACGCGCTCGACTGGATCGACAAGCTAGAAGATCTCGCCGGCGCTTGGCCGGGCTGGCGATCGGAGCGCGAGCGCGCGCATGTTTTTGGTCAGTTTGAACAGGCGCGCGAGGTGTATCGGGCAGGGCTTTAGGCTTTGGCGACTTTCCGATAGCCCAACAGCCCAAGTCCTAGGGTTGCCATGATTATCGCCACGACGGCATTGAAATAATTAAAGAAGGCATAAGGGAGGTAGTCGAGCACAGGCACACCGAGTGTTGCAGTATAGAAGGCGCCGGCTGTCGTCCACGGAATCAATCCCGTTGTCATAGTGGAGCCTTCCTCCACTGTTCTGGAGAGTATGGCCGGATCTAATCCTGCACTTTCGTATTTGGCTTTGAATAGCTGACAGTTGAGGATAATGGAGATATAAGCCTCGCCCATCGCTAGGTTGCCGACAAAGCCAGAGGCGATCGTCGTCGCAACAAGCGCTCCTACATGTCGAAGCCTTAGTAATAAACCTGCGAGGATCACTTCGAGAAACTTTGCGCCATGCAGAAGGCCACCGAGGGCGAGTGCGAAAAGCGCGAGCAGCAGCGTCCAACTCATGCTCGCAATGCCACCGCGACCGAGTAGGCCATCCAAGTTTTCGACGCCTGTGGTGCCTGGCGTGTTTTGCCACAGCGCGTTTAACGCTGTGATGCTGTCGGTGCCTTGATAGCTGATGGCGATCAGCGTCGCGAGTAGAACGCTCGCCGACATCGTGACCTCGGCGCTTACCCGGCGAGCACTCAAAACGGCGAGGGTGATAAGTGGCAGCAGCGTGATAACCGGCTGCAACGAATAGCTCGCTGCGAGTGCTGCGCGTAGCGTCTCGATCTCAGCGGTTATGGGTGATGATGCTGCATAACTAAATCCCACGATCAGGAATATCGCAAGGGCAATCAGAAAGGCCGGCACCGTGGTGAAAAGCATTGAGTAGATGTGTCGATAGAGGTCAGTGCCTGCGCTCATGGCGGCGAGGTTGGTTGTGTCGGAAATAGGCGAGAGTTTATCGCCGAAGGTCGCGCCGCACACAATCATGCCGGCAACGACGGGCAGAGGGATACCGAGTGCTTCGCCGAGGCCAATAAACACCACGCCGAGCGTGCCCACCGTACCCCATGACGTACCAGTTGCAACTGACATCAGCGCGCAGAGAACCATCCCAATGCCAAGAAACAGCGTCGGCGAGAGCCACGCAAGACCGTAATACATGAGCGTTGCGATCGTACCCGCCTGCATGAAGCTCGCGATCACCATGCCGATCAAAATGAAAATGTAGATTGCAGGCAGAGCACGCGAAATGGCACCGCTCATCATCGCCCTGAGTTCTAGATAGCGATAGCCGAGAGAAAAAGCATGAAGACTGGTCCAAACGAGACATAAAAACATTAACGCATGCAGGCTAATGCCGAGACCGAAGAGCCCGCCGGCGATAGCGGTGATAATGCCTGTAAAGCATAGCAAGGCCTGCGCAAGACTTGGCAGATGCCCGGTGGAAGCACTTGGCTCAAGCGCCATCTCCGTAGCTTGCTCAAGAGGACTAACGCCCGCCGATGCGTGCTGATTTTCTTCAGATTTCTTAATCATTTCGGCATCCTATAAACAATTGGGCGGAGAGTAAAACTTTGCTAAGCTCGTTTAATGAATTAAATCCTTTGCCTCGGTGCGCAGACTAGCGATAAAGAGTGACACCGACGCGTAACATTTTAGGTAGGGAGGCACCGTTGGACTTATCTTGGATGGCTTGGACACAGCCGACCGCGGCGTTTTTTCTCACTGTTGCGGGCCTGTTAACGCTGATGACGCTCTGGGAGTTCATTTCGCCGGGCGGCGCGCCCCGAATAGGGGTGCTGCGCTTTGAAACAACGCGCGGCGACAGACTTTTTGTGTCACTTTTGGGGTCGGCGTTTATCTGTCTGGGGTGGCTCGCGTTTGCAACTGCCTCGCTCTGGATAGGCCTTGGTGTTTGCCTTGTCTACGCGCTGCTCGTATTTCTATTCGTTTAATTTGCTTCGGCACTGCATGTCGCCGATTAATGTTTGTCACTCGCGAGACGTAAAGCAGAAGTCGTTACGCGATAAAAGAGTTAATAAAAAAGGACATCTCATGCCGCTTTCATCTCCATTTTCATTCCCGCCTCGCGACTCTCTTGTTGGCCATATCAGCCGTATGGGCACTCCCCGGCTTCCTCGAACGCAGCGAGGACTCTTAGCCGGAGCCGCGGCCCTATTCCTGACGCCTATACTTTTGGCAGACACCGAAGACGCCCAGCGCTGGCTACCGGAGTTTCAGCCTTCGACGCTGTCCCAAGCGCAGCAACTCGAGGAGCTGCAGTGGTTTATCGACGCGGCGCGGCCGTTTGCAGGCATGGAAATTAAAGTGGTTTCGGAGACGATTACCACGCACGAATACGAGGCGCAGACCCTTGCTAAAGCCTTCAGTGAGATCACCGGCATTCAGGTCACACACGACCTTATCGGCGAGGGCGATGTGGTCGAGAAGCTACAGACTCAGATGCAGTCGGGCGAAAATATCTATGACGCCTATGTAAATGACTCAGACCTCATTGGTACGCACTTCCGCTACCAGCAGGTGCGAAATCTCAGCGATTGGATGCTGAATGAGGGCAGCGCTGTTACCTCACCGACACTCGACCTCGAGGACTTTATCGGACTTTCCTTTACCACGGGCCCCGACGGCAAGGTATATCAACTGCCCGACCAACAGTTCGCGAATCTATATTGGTTTCGCTATGACTGGTTCACCGATGCTGACATCAAGGCTCAGTTCCTCGCCAAATATGGCTATGAGCTAGGCGTGCCGGTGAACTGGTCTGCGTATGAAGATATCGCAGAGTTCTTCACCAACGATGTGCGCGAGATCGACGGACAGCGCGTGTATGGGCATATGGACTATGGCAAGAAAGATCCCTCGTTGGGCTGGCGCTTCACCGACGCGTGGCTGTCGATGGCGGGGGCAGGGGATGTCGGTATTCCTAATGGCTTGCCCGTGGACGAATGGGGTATCCGCGTCGAGGGCTGCAGACCGGTAGGGTCGACCGTCGAACGCGGCGGCGCGACCGATGGTCCTGCCGCGGTGTATTCATTGACGAAATATGTCGATTGGCTCAAAGCCTATGCGCCGCCCGAAGCCGCGGGCATGGTATTCAGCGAGGCGGGTCCTGTGCCAGCGCAGGGCGCGATCGCGCAGCAGATATTTTGGTACACAACATTCACCGCCGACATGGTAAAGCCCGGTCTGCCGGTGATGAACGAAGATGGAACGCCTAAGTGGCGAATGGCGCCTTCGCCACGCGGCGCCTATTGGGAAGAGGGGCAGAAGCTCGGCTATCAGGATACGGGCGCGTGGACACTCATGAAGTCGACGCCGGAGGATCGCGCGAAGGCAGCGTGGCTCTATGCCCAGTTTGTTACCTCGAAAACCGTGTCACTCAAGAAGAGTCATGTCGGCCTGACGATTATTCGCGACTCGGATATCCGCCATGAAAGCTTCAGCGAGCGCTCCTCTGAGCTCGGTGGCTTGGTCGAATTTTACCGGTCGCCTGCGCGCGTGCAGTGGACGCCGACAGGGACCAATGTCCCCGACTATCCGCGACTAGCGCAGCTGTGGTGGCAGAATATCGGCGATGCGTCCTCGGGTGCCAAGACGCCACAGGAGGCGATGACTGCGCTCGCGGTTGCTCAAGAGCGCCTAATGCAACGTCTTCAGCGCGCCAATGTGTTGGGCGAATGCGGTCCGCTGTTAAACGAGCCGCAGAGCCGAGACTATTGGCTGAATCAGCCGGGCGCGCCAAAAGCAAAACTAGATAATGAAAAGCCGGCACCAGTGACAATCGACTACGACGAACTGGTCAAGAGCTGGCAATAGCATTGTGCTAGAGGTCGCCTTCGGGCGACCTTTTTCGTTGATTAAAAGGATGTTGAAATGGTTAACCTTAAAGCGCTACTCGAAGGATTTTACCCGCGCGCACTAGCGACGTTTGCAGCGGGAGTGTTAGTTGTCTCGGGGAGTCTCACTCAACAAGCGGCGGCAGTTCCACCGGCGACGATAATTGGTCCGATTCCTTCGGACGCGGCTGGTAGCGGGAGCCGCAATGCAATTCACAGCGCTTCCGCGATAGAGCTCGCGGCTCATGGCTATTTAGAAGAAGAGTTTTTCATAGAAGGCGTTGCCAATAATTACAAGGCCGATCCCGATGACCCCATGGCGGATGCGAGTATCGAAAGCGAGGGGCATCGCTACCGAACACGCCTCGTTGTGCGCCGGCCGAGGCCGGCGGACTTCAATGGCGTAGTCGTCGTCGAATGGATGAACGTGACCGGAGGCGTGGATAAGGACATCGACTGGTGGCAGTCGGGCGAGCATCTTGTCGGGAATGGCTATGCTTACGTCTTCGTTTCTGCACAGCAGATGGGAATCGATAACATTACTAACTGGAGTCCTGAGCGATATGCCGGCTTAGATGCTACCCACGACGGGATGGTGACGGGCGATGCGAGTTCCTACGATATTTTCTCAGCGGTTGCTCAGTCGATTATCCGACAGGGGCAAGTGCTGCCAGCGGGTGCGGTCGATATTTTGACAGGCCTGAGGGCGCGACAGATTATTGCGACCGGTCATTCTCAATCTGCAAGTAGGCTAGCTACTTATATCAACGGTATCCACACTCTCGATCCTGTCTTCGACGGGTTTATCGTGCATGGCGGTGGTGGCATTATTCGCGACGATCAGCCGGTGAAAATTTTCAAGCTTATGGCAGAGACCGACATGCTGCGCCGCGCGGCAACGCCGCAGCCTAATACCGATAATTTTAGGCAATGGGAGGTTGCTGGCAGCTCCCACGTCGACGTGCCTTTCGAGATAGAATACGGGAAAGTGCGTAATCAGCAGGAGGGCCTCTCAATTGAGGGCGTGACGCCGCGCGACTCTGGCTGTGAACTCCCCGCCTATTCGACCGTACCGTTTCGAGATGTGATGAATGCGGCGTTCGAACACATGGTGCGATGGATTGATGGGGGTCTAGCGCCCCCAACCGCTGAACCCATTCAGCTGGTGCGTGCTTTCCCGACGGTCGAATTCGCCCGTGATGAACTCGGCAACGTGCTTGGCGGAATTCGCCTCGCCGAGCACGCTGTGCCAACGGCCAAGAATACTGGCCTTAATACAGGTGCTAATCGATTTTGTTTTCTTTACGGCTCTCACGAGCCCTTCGATGCGGCAACGTTAAACGCGCTCTATCCTACGAAAGCGGCCTATCTTGAACGGGTGAATGCTGTGGTTGAACAGAACGTCGCTGATGGTTTTATTCTTCCTGCCGCTGCCGAACGTACGCGCCGCGAGGCCGAGGCGTCTACTTGGTTCGAGCGTTAGACTCGACTCAGCTGCGCTGCAAGACGTTTGCAGCGCAGTTCCCACTGCTGTTTGATGGCGCTTGGATTGTCAACAAGTGCGCGGTCAACGTGAAGAGTCACTCGAAGTTTAGTCTTCTCCTCTGTCTGTTCTAACTGAATGTCGACGGTCGCGAGCCCGGTATTTTCGCCGTTCTCAAACCAGCTAAAAGACAGTTTGTTGGGTCTATCGATGACTTTATATTCGCCGCTGCACACTATTTCGCAGCCACCGCGAATGACGGTGTAATTAAACGCCCCGCCCGGACGAACTTCGTTATTCATGTCGCCGACGCCGTCGTCGCCCATGTGTTCACCAAACATCCAATTGCCCGCGAAGGTTGGAATGAGCCAACGGTCGTAGAGTTTTTCCGCAGACGCGGGGATCGTCTTAGACAGCGAGACCTTCGTAATTTTAGGAGCGGACTTTTTCTCGGGCTCGCCGAACATGGAAAGTTGATTATTCATTAAGCTCTTCGATTTCTCTGAAAGTATGCGGCGCGAGAGGGCAGCTTATTAGTCAGCCGCAGGCTCTTGCGCATAGGGGTTCTTCGGCATGAATTCGGGCTTGAGAGCCGCTCGTCTCGCCGCGGCTTTCTGTCCATAGTGGGTCGCGAGATAGTTCACAATCGTCGCCTCGGTGGCGTCGTCTATTGTGGGCATACCGTGGGCCGTTTGCATCAGTTTCACCCGAATCCGCCAGACTTCCTCTGAACCCGAATTTTGTGTTACCAAAGCTGCGCTGTGGCAGCGGGTGCACGACGCCTGCACGGTGTCTCTGCCTATGCCCTCGACAAAGGCGTCGGATGTTTGCGCGGAGACGCTAGCGCCCATGACGAGCGCACTGAGGCTGAGCAAAAAAGCTAACGCTAATTTCCTTAATACCATCTTCTTAAACCACCTGTACGGCAATGCGGTGAGCGGTGTTGTTTAAATAGCCGCGTGGATTCCAGCCAGGGATAACGAGCGGCTGGG
Source organism: Pseudomonadales bacterium (assembly GCA_023254735.1). Taxonomy (GTDB): domain Bacteria; phylum Pseudomonadota; class Gammaproteobacteria; order Pseudomonadales; family Pseudohongiellaceae; genus UBA9145. The sequence continues at coordinate 9,110 of JALRKV010000062.1, forward strand.
ATCGTCCCTGCATGTCCATCGCGCGTGCCCAAATCTCATAGTAGCCGGGTTGGGGGAACTGAATCCATCCGCTAAAGTCCTGCCAAGCAAGTCGGTTTGCGGGCGAGTTGACGCCAGTCGGCAGCCAGGTTGCGCCAAAATCGATTGAGAGATAGACGCCGCTCACCTGATCGTCCCCCGCCCAGGCATGGCCGCGGACGATTAGGCGCTCGCGCAAATCGTGTGTGATGCCCGATTTAGGGAAGGTAATAAGCGATTTCACCGGCATCGATTCGATGATTTTCATGTCTTCGTTTGGCACGCGGCTGCCCGGTGCCACGGGCTGCTTTGGCACAGAATAGGAGGGTGCAGCCATCTTTTCGCCGTCGTGCACTTGGTTGCGCACGACAAGTTTCTTGAGCCACTTTCCAGAGACTGATGCTGGCCAGCCTGCGCAGACAAGCCGCAGCGGATAGCCGTTCTGCAAGGGAAGATCCTCGCCATTCATCTGCCATGCGATGAGGGATTCGCGCTCTAGTGCCTTCGCAATCGGAACACCACGGGAAATCGGCTCGCGATCGGCATCACCAGACAGGTGAGTGTCTGCACCATAGTAGCCGACATATTCTGCGTCGGCGCCAACTCCACAGTAATTGAGCACATCACGCAGACGCACGCCGGTAAATGTTGGGCAACCTATCGCGCCGGTCGTCCACTGATTGCCACTCGCCGCTGGCACAAATTCACTGCGGCCGTTGCCACCGCATTCTAACTGCAGCTGCAGAGTGACCTCTTCGAATCGCTGCTTAAGTTCGGCGATCGAAAAACTAAGCGGGTTGACGCAGGACTCACCGGCGATTTCAAGTGTCCAACTGTCGACGTCGATTACCTCTGGCGGCACGCCATTGTTTCGCACAAACATGTATTTGTTGGGAGTTACTGAATCGTCGAGCAGGTGGGCTGGAGTTTCGGCGTTGAGTGGGCGTTCATTGAGTACGATCAGTCCTTCTTTGCCCTCGATACGCGCGCTGCTGCCTTCGGCCGCGAAGGCAGCCGGAATCAGGCCCGACGGCATAAAGCGTGCGAATGGGATAGCGGCGCCGATTGCGGTACTCATTGCGACCAAACCGCTCTTTTTCAGGAAGCCCCGACGACTCAGCGCGCTAGTCTCTCGTCCCCAGAGCTGCCGGTCAGCCGCGATAGGGTCTGCAGCGTACAGCGTGTCGATATGGGTTGGATTGTTCTGTCCGTCGTTGTATTGGCTCATAGTCGCTCTTCTTGGTTAATGCCTTGTCTTTTTAGGTTGGGCGCATTCATCCTCTACGCATAATTATTTCGGCGCAGTTGCCTCGTCACGTCGCGCGCCGGCTAGCACGCCTGGCAGTGAGTAGTTGCCCTCGTGACAGGCGTATTCATACATTTTTTCATCGGTGCGATTCATCGGAATCTGGGCAGACCACTCTTCGACCCACGTATCGGGGTCGTGCACCGTAAATTCATAGTTGATTCGATCCTCGCCGACGCGCGTGAAGCGCTCAATGATTTTAAAGTTCTCTGAGGAGTTTCGAAAGCGCTGGCTGGGATTAAATTTACTGGTCGTCACCACAAGCGTTTCGTCCTCCCAGTGGCCGACAGAGTCGCCTAGCCAGCGCTGATGGTTTTCAGGTAGAGATCCTCGATCGATTCGTATGATGCGTGCGTCATGGACCATTTCGACCAGAATCATGACATAGCCGGGCGACTGTACTATCTGATAATGGTTGTTGTAGAGGATAGGTAGCATGGGCGGGCCGCCGCTCGAGCTAAAAGACAGCAAGCAGCGCTCGGCAAGCGGCCGTGCTTCGGGCCCGGCATAGGCGCCCATTTCGGTTCTTTGCGCCATAGCCGTGTCGATGCGCGACTGCGCGGCTGGTGTGTAGGCCGGAATGCGTCCATTGCTCGGCGCGCTGATGAGTGAGCTGCGGTATTCGCCGTTGTATTCTGCGACGCGTGTGCCGTCGTCGAACCAGAAATTATTGTAGCTATCGGCGAGTTCGATCGTGCCTTTGTCGGGTGCGCCTCTATTCGGGTCGCTCGGCGCGTCGGCAGTCGCACTGTATTCAGCGACAGCGCGTTCTAATTCCATTGCCTGTTCTCGAGAAAGCACGAGCGTGTCCCCAAACCGCGGGTCGCGCTCGAGGGGCGTGATCGTATTGCTTGTCCAAATACCCTGTAAGTCGGGTACGCCGTCAGGGGTTAGGGGCACGGTAAAGGCATCACTCTGTGCGAAAGCGAGCTGACTTACCAGCCAAGTCATTGCCGCGGCACTAAGCGCGCAAGTTAGGCGAAATGCTGAGCGTGGTGCTAAGTATACTGAGTCTAATGAGTCTATTGCTGCTCTGCGGGGTATTCTCATCGTCGTCTCCTGTTCAAGTCTTGTGTTGGCGCTGTGCTTGCTGTCGAGTCGAATGCGGGTAAGGCATGAGTGTAACCGCTGCTTTTCGCAGTTGCACGAGACGAGTAGTCGTCTTTATGAAAGCAAAAAAAACTGCTCTACTTAACTGGTTTTCGTAATCGTAAGAGAAACCGATCGGTTTCTCTTGCGAGCCGTGGATCGAAAATACTACGGCTGTGATCGTCCGTATTAACGCGCAATAAATCGCTCGTTGTCACCTCGAACCCGGCCTCTTGTGCGAGCGCTACTGCTTGTTGTTGAGGCATCCTGTGCAGGGCGCTGTTGTTCTTGCCCGCATCGCCGATATGATCGCTTATGCCAAGGATTCCGCCGCTGCGTAGCAGCAAGTAAAGTGTTTCGAGCAAGGCTTTTGCGCGCTCGGGATTTGGGTTAGCGTAATCATGCAGCGTCAGTGTAAGAAGAATAAAATCGAGTGACTCGGGCGCGAGACCAAGAGCAGTCGTCGGTGCAATAAGCTGTCTGACATTGCTCAGATTTCCCGCGCGAATCTTTGTGTCCAGCGCTTCTCCCTGAGTGATCGCCTGCCTATCTTCGATGAAGGCTCGACCGCGCTGCGTGTTTTGAGCGATAACACAGCCGCCTTCACCAACCGCTTTAGAGAGTATGAACGTGTAATACCCCCCAGCGGCGTATAGATCGAGCACGCGCATGCCGGGTTTAAGCCCGAAAAATTCGAGTACTTGAAGTGGTTTTCGCACCTCATCGCGCAGATAGTCGGTTACCTCTCTGCTCGGTGAGATGAGAGCACGGGAGAGGGCGTCGCTATCTAATTCTTGGAGGGGGCTGGACGCCTGAGGGCAAGAGTCAGGCATGTTAGTAGTGGGTGGCTCAGAGGCCTTATAAGTCTCCGAGTTTGCGGGGTTCTGAGCCTGATCGGGCGCAGGTGATTGCGCAACAACAAAGGCGACGTGGCCTAGGTAAATTGCCAAAACACACGCGCGAAAGCGTTGCATCAGAGACCTACGCCACGCGCAACGAGATAGGCGCAGATGAAGATAACTGCGAGTGTAAGAAACTTTCCGCGCACCAATGATCGCGACAACGTTGGCGTCTCAATCTTCACGTCGGCATCGTCCTCGCTTTCATCACAGCGTCCCTCGAGTCGAAAAAACTTCGTCGCAGGAATCGAACAAAGTAGCATGCCGAAGAATAAACCAAGCTTTGTGTGAAAGAGTGAATTGGGGCTATAGAAGCTCGCTGGCTTACCGACGCCGAGCCAAAGCACAAGACCCGCAATGAGTGCGACAGCACTCGCAGCCCAGAAGGCCAAATCAACTTTATAGAGGTTTCGTGCATCCTCACGGGTGATTTCGGGTGCGAAGGCAATGTAGTGAATGAGCACCGTCGCAGAAACGACGAACAGTGCCGCGAAATGCGCTAGTCGCATGATTTCATAGGCCATTGTCATTAGTCCTTTAGTAAAGCGGATCGAATGAGTATACCGCTAAAGCCTGTCACCTACAGTGAGTGAAATTGCTTGGAATGCTGGTATGCTCAGAGCGTAAGCTGATTTTGACATTCCCTTATTTAAGTCAAAGTATAACAACAAGAAAAGAAGGATAGTGCATTATGAGTGAGCTTCAACCGATGGCGCAGCCTGACCAAACTCACCTTAAAACGAGCATGCGTAAAGTCGCATTAACAGCGCTCGCAGGAACAAGTATCGAGTGGTATGACTTTTTCCTCTATGCCACTGCCGCTGCGTTAGTTTTCCCCAGTGCTTTTTTCCCGGACAGCGATCCAACCATCGGCCTTGTGCTGTCGTTTGGCACCTTTGCATTCGGCTTTATCGCACGACCGCTCGGCGGCATCGTTTTTGGCCATTTTGGCGATAGAGTGGGTCGCAAAAAGACGCTGATTATTGCCCTGTGGATGATGGGCATTTCCTCAACGCTTATCGGCTTGTTGCCTACCTATGCCACCATTGGTGTTGCGGCACCGATTATCCTATGCGTTCTTCGCTTTGCGCAGGGTTTAGCGATTGGCGGACAGTGGGGCGGCGCGATGCTACTAGTTACAGAGAGCGCGCCAGCCGACAAGCGCGGCTACTACGGTGCCTATGCGCAGGCTGGAGCACCTGTAGGCGTAATACTCGCCAATATTGCCTTTATTCTAATTAGCTCATCGGTATCCGAAGAGGCGTTTATGGCATGGGGTTGGCGTGTGCCGTTTATCTCAAGCATTCTACTTATCGGGATAAGTATGTATGTGCAATTACACTTAGAGGACACCGCAGCCTTCAAAGAGCTTCAGGCGATTAAAGAAAAGCGCGATGCAGAGTCGCCAACTAAGATCGTGCGACGTTCGCCCATAATCGAAGCGCTGGTTAAATACCCCAAACGCATTGCGCTGGCAGCTGGCGCCTTCCTTTCGATACAGGTGGCCTTCTACATACTTATTGGTTTCGTTCTTGCTTATGGGGGGGATGCAAACGGTGCTGCAATTCCGCGAGACACAATGCTATTTGCAGTCCTCATCGCCTCCGCGGTTCAAATACCTACCCAGTTTTGGGCGGCCTGGTACTCGGATCGTCACGGTCGCCGCGGGATATTCATGCTAGGCGCAGCGCTGACTGGCGTGTGGGCATTCGCCTTGTTCCCACTCATAGATACCGGTGAATTTTGGCTAGTCGTTCTCGGCATAAGCGGAGGCCTTGCCTTTCTGGGCTTGATGTATGGCCCTCAGGCGGCGTTTTTCACTGAGCTTTTTAGCACCGAGGTTCGTTATTCTGGTGCCTCTCTGGGCTATCAGATTGGCGCAATTGTCGGAGGTGCCTTCGCGCCAACCATTGCGACGATACTTTGGGTCGAATACGACATTGTCTGGGTATCCGTCTACATTGCTGGCGCGTCGCTGCTATCGCTGATTGCGGTAAAGATGCTTACCGAAACCTTTAAGGCGAACCTGAGTGATGTGAGCTAGGGGCTATTTCTTAACCCAGGCACCGCGCGAGTCTTGCACATAGTTGCCTGCTTGAGTTGCCTGTAGCGCCTGTTCGAAAGCGAGCGCTTGGACCTGCTGCAGCGAGAGATTGTTCTTCTTTGCAATCTCTTCGTAGCGAGCCTTGCGCTCCTTATTGACTCGTTCGATCAATGCTTGAATCTCTTGGCTAGTATTGCCCGCAACCGCGCCTAGGTAGCCATCGCGCTGCTCTCCTACTATCCCCGCCTGTTTCGCATCTTGCAGCGCGTCGGCAAGCGCAATTGGCGACAGCGCCAAAAGTAGGAGTAGACAAGCGCGGCGCATGAAGGCTCTAGTGGTATTTCTTAACGAAGTTTTCATCTCGTATTCTTTCCTTTGAGTCGCAAACCTGAATAGGTGTTTAGTAAGTCCGAGTCAGAAGAGGCCGCTGTCGGCGCTGAAAATTCCGTCGAGCTCTTGCTCAACCTTAACCCTTATCTCATGCTCGATACGCACATTGAGATTAATAGTGATGGGCTCGTTGGGGACGGCGACCTGAACGGTTGGTGTACAACTCGCAACAACAAATAGGCATAGGGCAATCAGTGTCTGGGTCTTTGCGTTTCGCATGTCTGACTCTCGTAGCTCTCGGATATAAGTCTTCGGGTAAATCTTTGGTTATAAGTCTTTGGGTCTAGTGGCTCTCGATTTTATCGATTCATACTTAGTCTAACGATCCGCCTGTTTCCCGTGGCTGGCAAAGTAGTCCTGAGCCTCTGTAGTGTCAAGCATAGTCTGAACCTCTTAACCTGAGCTTAATGGATATTATTTTTCGAGTCTTCGCTCGAGTTCGTCAGTGAGCGTGCGGCTCGCTTGAAGGCTTTTTAGAAGCGTGTGCAGGTTATCGCTTATGTTCACATTGAGGTTAATCGCCTGGCCCGCATTCATGTCTGGATTGATACCAGACAATACAACGCCAAGGTCTAATTCTCCTGTTTTATCCAGCTCGAGCGTTGTGTCCAAGGTTGAAAATTGATAGTTCGCAAGCGCCTCGTTTACAAGCTGCAGACTCTGATTACTATTCGTGAAGCCTCCCAATGGGGTATAGCGAATGCTGCCCCCAGGCTTTAACGCAGAGATTAATCCTTCGCTTACTGTCACAGTCATACCCCTCTCCCCTCGCGTGTAGTTGAGGGGTATATAGCCGCTTATCGCACCCTCTACGATGACCTGAGGATAATCTGCTAAATTTACAATGGAGGCGAGGTCGACACCGGTGAGGATGATGTCTACCGCTTGCTCTTGATTCATGGTTCGCGATGAATCGCTCAACCTGAGAGCAGGAATAGCAACTTCGCCACCGAGAAAATCAGCGCGAGCACCACTTATCGTTAATTCATAGGTGTTTGGTGCTAAAGCTAACTGGTAGTCCAGTAGGATGTTTTCGAGAACAAAACCAGTGTCGAGACGCGAAATCGATAACGTTGCCGGGCGTGCGTTGAATAGGGTCAGCAACTGCTCTTGTGAGTATGACACCTCGGCGAAAATCTCGGTGCTAGCTGCAACGAAAAGCGTCTCAGCGGCAAAGCCGCTCAATGAGTTAGCTTTGGCAACAAGCGGACCTCCTAGTATCCAATCGCCATCCTGTTGGCGGCTCCATCCCAAATCTGCGCGCATCTCAAACGCGCCGGCGAGAATATCGATCGGCCCACCGGGTAGTTCGAGGTAGGCTAAATCCAATCGAGACGACAGTGGGGATTCCTGTGAAAATTCAGCGGGCTCAATGCGTAGATCTAAACTGCCCGTATTGCGGGCGAAGCTGTGCGCGATAGAAGCGCCTACTAAGGGTGCGCCAGCCATTTCGAGTTCAGCTACAACGTTGGCATCGAGCGAGTCTGCCTCTATTGAGGCAGTAAGCCGCAGATCTTTAAGCGCCAAACCTGACAAGTTAATACTGGCGAGCGTGCTTGCGACATCGCCGCGAAGGGAGCTGACTCTACCAAAGTGAGCAGTAAAATCACGCAGCTCGAATTCGAGTACTCCCGAGGCCGTACCGGCCTGCCACGGGCCGAATCGAATGGTCGGAACTGGCGAGGGTAGTGGCAGTGGCGAGATTGGCGAGATTGGCGAGAGTGGCGAGAATGGTGAAAGTGGTGAGGCAGACGAGGGCGGCGAGAAAAAATCGCTCTCGCCTGCTTTAAAGTTAAAACCCAGCGGCAGCTCAAACGACAGCCTTTTTAGGAGCAACAAGTCTTCACGGCTTTGTTCTTCAGTAGCATCAGTCGGAGTGAGAGTTTCGGATCCACTACCCATCGGTATGCTAAACCACGAGTCTCCACTCGGTTCGGCCACCAGTGAGAAAGTGAGTTCTCCCGCACAGCGTTCGAGTCTTGTACAGGTTATGAAAGCGTTGCTCACCGAGATTCTGCTCACCGCATCCTGAAGAAGCGCTGTGCTTACCTCAAGTGCCGCCGGGGTAATCCTTGCGGCCATCTGCTCGCCCTCAGCCTCGATCGTGACGGTGATTCTCTCGTCTGGGACGCGGACAGACAGTTCGGGTTCGGTGCCAACGAACGGCTGAATTAACGCAGATAAATCAACAAGCGATGCAAAACCGGTGTCCGCTTCGATAGTAAGCGAAAAAGCATCCGTCTCTGCCGTGCCGTCAACAACCGCCTCGTTTATACCTAGAACAAACTTGGCAGAGAGTGTCATCCTATCTTTCTCGGGTAATGCTAGCGCCGCGGTCAGCGAGAGGGGACCGGCCTCCGAGTTGAGTCGATTGTCAGCGATTTTGGCGGCTAAATTAATCTCTATATTCGCGTCTGGTAGGTTGAGCACAGTGAGCTCGGCACTCATCTGAGACGAGAAAGAATCGTTGGTACCAAGAGTTAGCAGCAGTGATTTAATCGAGAGTGAATTAACCGGCAGTGATCGCAGCTGCTGTTGCACTGAGAATAGTGGCGCTAGCTGTGCAGACACGGCCGGTTGCAGCAGGCTTTCAGTCTCTGATACCTCAGTCAGCGCTCTGACCTTCGCCTCGGCTATGACGATAGAATCAAGTCGTCCGGCAATTAAGTCGTGTAAACCGAAAACAATCTCAGTATCAATTAGCTCGAATGAATCGCCTTCGTAGGCGCCACTCGCCCTCTCGATTGAGAGAGTAAAGGCTTTTCTTCCGTTAAGATTCTTTACGCGAACGGGGCCGTCGATCACCAGCTTTTGGAGTACTATACCCTGCGCCAACGCAGTGTTTTTCGCCAGCGGATTGATTATTATTGCGGGGGCGGCAAACATTAGCGCGCAGCCGCCAATCACCGCGGTTAGCAGACTTGCCGCTGCGATGAAGAGCGGTTTCTTAAAGGCTCGTGGCTTTGTAGACATAGTCTCAATTCGTGAACAGGGGGCCGACGTAGCAAATAGTAAAAATCATTCCGGCGACGCGGCTTACCCTACAATGAAGATCACCCAGATCATGCAAATCTTTAATTCATCATGGCCCCGGAAACTAGTTTAACTTTTATTGAGATCAGGCGAGGGTAAATTATGGAAAATTTCACTCCTTTTAGCGCACTTATCGGCGGTACTTTCATAGGTCTTTCGGCAGTGATTATGCTGGCAGGAAATGGAAGGATAGCCGGCATAAGCGGCATCTTAGGCGGAGCACTATCCTCGCGGGGCGAGGAGAGGCGCTGGCGAGTTTTATTTCTCGCCGGCCTCCTGCTGGCAACGCTGCTCTATCAGTTTATCTCAAGCTCGCCGATAACAATCGAGACTCAAGCCAGCCCCGGGTTCCTTGTCGTTGCCGGACTTTTAGTCGGCTTTGGCACGAGGCTTGGAAGCGGCTGTACCAGCGGTCATGGTATCTGCGGGATTGCCCGCTTCTCTAAGCGTTCGTTCGCAGCCACTGCGACGTTTATGCTATTCGGATTCATCACGGTCTATGTTACCCGCCACCTGATGGAGTTAGGAATATGAGTATAGCAACGGATCAAAAGAGTCAGGAAAGCACGTTTGCTCACTCGGCAGTCGCCCTGCTATCAGGGCTGCTTTTCGGGCTGGGGCTTATTATTTCGGGCATGGTCAACCCTGGCAAGGTAATCGGCTTTTTAGACCTTGCTGGAAACTGGGATCCGAGTCTGATCTTTGTCATGGGCGGGGGAGTTGCTGTCACTACGGCGACTTTTTGGCTGGTCTTGCGTCGCGAGCGGCCACTTTTCGAGAAGAAATTCTTTTTGCCGACCAAGGCTGATCTAGATGGCCGCTTGCTGATAGGTGCGGCGCTATTCGGTATCGGCTGGGGAGTTGGAGGTCTCTGCCCTGGCCCCGCAATCACGGCGCTGGCAACGCTTGACCCGTCCGTAGTGCTCTTCGTCGGCGCGATGCTTTTAGGAATGGTGTTGCAGAATCTAGTCGCTGAGTGACCCCGCGTGTAAGCCCGACAGGGCCTGCATTTACTCGACTGTAAACTGACCCATCATGCCGTTGTCTTCGTGTTCGAGTATGTGGCAGTGATACATGTAGGCAGTGTTCGGGTCAGCGTAGGTTTCGAAACGCATGATAAAGCGCACGGTTTCCCCAGGGCCTATTTTCACCGTGTCTTTCAGACCTTTTTCATCAGCCTTCGGCGGCTTTCCATTGCGGTCTAGTATTTGAAACTGAGAATGATGGATGTGGAAAGGGTGCATCATCATCGAGTCGTTGGTGATCTCCCAAATCTCGACTGTGTCCTTTCTCACTCGGTAATTGACGACCTCCATGTCCATCGCCTGGCCATTGATAAAAAAATTGCCTCCCCCCGAGCCTGCTCTACCCAGCCCCATTCCCATGGCCATAGAGAGGGTGAGTTTGCGCGTTGTGACTGCGTCTGATGGGTTTAGCCTCGGAATTTTCGCAAGTACGGTGGGAATCTCGGGGCTGTGCTGAAGCGTCGCTGCGGGCTCGATTCGCAAGAGATCAAAGCGTTCGTCGTTACCGCTGTGCATTCTTGCCATCATGCCGCGAGTGGCAAACTGAGAGCCTGCGGGTAGAGGAAGGTTTATTAGCGTGCAAGGCTCTTTTGCGTTGAATTCGACAACTATTTCTGCACGCTCAGAAGGCGCTAGTATGAGACTTTTACAGGCAATCGGCTTCTCGATCAGGCCTCCATCGGTGGCCACTTGCGAGAAGGTTCGACCATCGTCGAATGCGAAGGTAAACGTGCGTGCATTCGCCGCATTGAGTAGTCTGAATCTTACCCGTGTGGTCTTGGGGCGAAAGACGGCGTCGAGCGTGCCGTTCACTAAAATTCTGTCTCCAAACAGGCCTGTCATTACGTCTCTATGTGAGCGGATATAGTCGAAACTACCGTCACTGTTAAAGCGTCTGTCTTGAACAATAAGGGGAATATCGTCTACGCCGTAGTCGCGAGGGAGGGAATGCCGATCCGTAGACTCGTCTTCCAAGATAATCATGCCGGCGAGCCCGTGATAAACCTGTTCGCCGGTTTTATGTAATAAGTGTGAGTGATACCAAAACGTCCCAGCTGCTTGATCGATTCTGAAGCGCGGCGACCAACTGCCGCCGGGTGGAATTATTTGTGCTGGGCCGCCATCGGCTTTAGCAGGAACGTGGAGACCATGCCAATGGAGTGTGGTTTTTTCGGGCAGAGCGTTTTGCACATTGAGTTCGACGTCATCGCCACGCTTCAATACGAGCGTGGGACCCAAATAGCTGCGATTGATACCTAATGTCGGTGTCTTCAATCCCGGTATAAACTCAGTTAAGCCTTCCTGCGGGCGCAGCGAATAAGTCACGCGGCTGTCTACCATCGTGCCATCATAGCGATCTGGGATTTGCAGCGGATTGCGAGCCTGTGCTGCCCTCATTGCTGGGGACAGCAGGAGACCACCTGTACTGAGGCTTAGATTTTTTAGAAAGTTTCTACGTGACACTGCTATTCCGCTTCGACATCTACTTTTATCATCTGAGATCCGCAACAGATCTCGCTATGGGCCATCGCGTCTCCGCAAGGACAGGGCTTCTCGTAGACGAGTTCGGCGCCGCAGGATTCGCAGCGGTATCGATCTTGCGCTTTTCTAGACATGATTCTCACTTCCAAAATGATTTAAGTTAAGTGTGCAAGAAAAGTATAGGAGAGGGCGCAGCGAGGAATGCTGATTTCGATCAATTGGGAATGATTGGGTGCTAACTATCTCGATGCTCTGTGCGCTCTCTGATTAGAGACACGCACAGAACAGAGAAATGGCTGGGGCTATGCCACGGACTTAAGGCTACTGCCCGTTAGACATAGTCATCGCGTGTTGCATGTTCATTGCCTCACGTGAACGATTGCGCTCAGACTGAGAGAGCTCGCCTACCGCGGGGCCACCCTGATTGTAGATGCCGCCTCGTAATGCGAACAGAAGGTAGTCCTCGGGCAAGACGTTATCGCTTTCGTTGTCGGTAAAGCGTGCGACGGCCGCGTCGATTAATTCTGCGCGATTATCTAGGTTTGGATACGCCATGATGTCGGCGACAAGGGTTTCGAGCACATTCAGGTTGTCCAAAATAATCGTTGCCTCGGGCGACTGACTATAGAGGTCCGGTGCGATTGCAGCGGCCATGGGCAGCTCTGTTGGTGCAGGGTACATGCTCATGCCACCCGCCGAGCCGATCTTGTTCTCGAAGCGCTCCATAACAACGTCAATGCCGCCGCTGAATTGATCGTCGACATTGTCACGGATGATCGCTTCGAGTGAGGCAAGTTGTAGCCACTGTTGAGTCCACAGAAATCCACTTAGGCGTGGAAACGCAGTCTTGAATGCATTCGCTTGGGGGTGGTTTACGAGCAGAGTAGTGTCTTTAGGTGTCAGAGCCACTGAATGGCGGGTATCAGACTTATAGTCTGCAATTGCCGCCTCTACGGCGGCACGCTTATCGGTAATCGACGAGTCGGCGTAGATAGCAAAGAGCGCCTTCTCGAACGCGCGCCCGTGTTTGAATACTTGTGAGGTGTGTCGATTTAGCGCGCCACTGTCATCGAATGCACTTGCCGCCTGTTCATCAGAATATTTCTCGCGCATGAGGTTGCGAAGGTTAATGCGTGCCTCAACCTCGAGATCTCCATAGGGGCTATCCATGCTCATACCCATGTGCATATTGTCGCCATGGCCCATACCCTGAGCCATCATCTCTTTCATAGTCATGTTGGCCATCATGGTGAGATGCTCTTCGAGCATGTCGCGGGCTTCCTTGGCGTAGGCGTTTTCATTGATCTTATTAATTTCGGCGAAGGTCTGCGCATGAGTCACGTCGAATGCGTTGAAAAGGTCAGCTAGCTCAGGGTAAGCATCACGCGTCGCAGCGCCGGGCTGCGCGCTGGCTGCGCTCGCCGCGACCGCAAGCGCAAGTGCGCTGATGTGTTTGAGTGCTGAATGCTTGAAGGTGAATGTCGTCTTTGTCATGAGCCGCGTCTCCGCTGGTCTGAAGTTCGAATAATCAATTATGAATCCCTGCCAATTAGGGCGCTTAGCCGAATTGGCACGCTTCGCGTAAATAGACCCACAGTATAGACCTATCGCGCTTTCGCGCCAATGTAAGCGGCTGCGGCACAGTGCCGCAGGTCGAGACTGCGTGTGATAAATTGTTACTTGAGAAGAGCGGCCATCAGGATGCGAGGGCAGGTAGCTACCCGATGGCCTGCTGTTTTAACGTTGGAAGAGGTAGCTGAATTTAACGAAAAACTGCTCGCCGTCTTTGCGCAGATCGTTCGCTATAACGAGTTCACGTTCACCTTCCATATCGACGATGTCGAAATTGCTTTGATTGGTGTTGTAGCCAATGAAAAGCGCCGACCAAGGATTGATCACATAGCGCAGCAGTACGTCGAAATTGAGGTTTTCATCGTCAACGAGACGCGTCGCAGGCCCCGCATCGGTCTCGTCATATTGCGCAATAAAACGCAGCGACCATTCCTTGGTAAATTGATAGTTCCAATTGCTGCGTGCTATTCGGTTGGTGAAAACCTGTGCACCGCCTTTGGTCTCGAGCTCTGTATTGAGGAAGGTGTTAAGCACTCGCAAGCGATTAATAGGGCGCCAGAGAGCATCGATACTTACTCGTGAGCTGTTCACAACACTCGGCATCGTGCCTCGTGCGGGCACTACATTCAGGCTCGTGCCTGACCGATAGCTCGCCTCAAACTCCAAGCTATTGAGCGTGTTATTTTCGATGCTGACAGTCCAATCTTCGTAGTTGTAGCTGCGATTACTAGCTAGACCAGGAAAATCCTGTGGCCTGAGTATTTCGTCGTACTCAGTATAGCCCGCGCTAAAACTCGTCGTGTCGTAGTTAAACCCGAGACTCGGGCCTAGCTGGGAGAAGAGTTTAGTGCCCTCGATGTCTTCGAGATAGACACCAAAGACTGTCGTATTCCAAGAATTCAACGCCGTGCCTTCTGGGAAAAAATTGAGTGCGACCCGCTGATGGATACCGTCGGTGTCTGCTTTAAAGAATCGATTCTGGAAGCCAAGCTCCGTGCGGAAGTCTTTGGAGGTCGCAATGTAATGAGTATGGTTTTGTACTGTGCGGCCAACGCGGTTGACTTGAATGTTACGCTGATACCCCGTCGTTTTATCGCCGCCGTTTACAGGCTCGCTCTCTGTTCCAACGACCTGCATCTGTGTAAGCCAGTTATTGTTGATGCGGAAGCGACCGTCAAGGCTGGCAACGCGGTTATAACCCTCGCCTAATTCACGATCAGTTACCAAAAAGCCCACCCGGTCCTGTGTCGAAATGTCTTTGAATCCGCGAAGAATAGCGATCGTTGCTTTCTCACCGTTGAGCGGATCGTTTTCCTTTCTGTTGAGGCCCGGCGCGATATCGTTGATTAAAATTGTACCAAAGCCATAGTCTCCCGATTTACCCGTAAAACGCACACCGCCGTCAGGATCGACGATGCGGCGTGTGAACACGAGATTCGAGTCGGTAGCGAAGAAGTCAGCATTTTCTACGAAGAAGGGGCGGCGCTCAGGAAACTGAACCTCGAAACGCTCGTTTACTGTGACCTGCGGTTCATCGGATTCAACCTGACTAAAGTCAGGGTTTAGCGTGATGTCCAAGACCATCGAATCATTGAAGATAAACTTAGCATCGACCCCAACGTCTTGTTCGGACGCGCGTCTAAAAGCGGGACCGCCGACGGCGTTAGGCTTGAGTGAATCCACTTCGCGTGCGAATAAAAAAGGGACTATCTGAGAATTGTTCCCGGGCGAAACATTGCTGATACCCTCAAGGAGCGCAGTCTGGTTTAGACGGCCTTCGATGTCGATGAGGTAAGGAGGCCAGTAGGATTCTTCGCTTAGGCGCGGAATGATGCGGCCAAACTGGATGCGCCATAATTGTTCGGGGCGATCAAGAAACCGCAGGCTTCGTAGCGGTATCGCCATCTTCACCATATAGCCTTGATCGGTGACCTGGCCGTCGCTTTCCCAGACCGCTTCGAGCGTTGTATCAAATCCCGCTCGCATCGACGCGCCTTCTGTCCAGCGCGCATCCCACTGCATACCGAGAGGAGTCGAACGAAAGGCGAATGCAGCGCGCTGGTCGTTAAACGTGTCGATGACCATTTCGACAATATCATCGCCGGCGATGTTTTCGCGCGAAGACAGGTTGGCACGAATCTGACTAGGGCTCTCATCGAAGGCAAGGAATATCGCATGGAGCTGTTCTTGGTCATAGCCAATATAGACTTCTGTGCGCTGCGACGCCGGGTCTCCATCGTCCGGAAGGCGTTGGGTAAAGCCTTCAACTTTTGTCATCGAGCGCGCGAGTTCAGTGCTTGGAGACATCGACTCGAAATCGTCGAACGTTGGCTCTGCGCTGATGCGATTCACATCAATACCAACTTGAGCAGTCGCAAATGCAGAAAACGTTATGCAAATAGCAGCTAAGGCGTGCAGGAAATTTGGGAAAAAGGAGACTCGCGCAGGGTGCAGCGCTCTAGACTTAGGCATGGGTTTTCTCTCAGAGTTTTAACTTTATTATCTTTATTGGCTTTGTTTTCGGCGGGTCGCAAGTCTACTTAGTTCGCGTGACCCTGTGAAGCGAGCGAGATCAATGTTTTGTGCGTCTCGCTCTCTAGGGTGTCAGTCTGATGCGCTCATGTCGACGAACCCTCCTGCGTTGGGCATCTTGAGCGCTAGCAACGTCTCTGCGTTAATGACTTTGTACTGGTCAATAAGGCCATTCATGTAGAGCACGTAGGCGATGACCTGATAGACCTCTGTGTTACTCAGGGATTTCGGCGCATTCGCCGGCATCGCGCGCCTGACATAATCAAATAGCGTTGAGGCGTGAGGCCAATAGCTTCCGACGGTACGTATCGGCGCGTCCTCTGATCTCATGTTGCCGCCAACCAACGGTTGATTCGCGGCGCCTCCCAATCCCTCCGCGCCATGGCAAGACGCGCACTTCGCCGCATAGATTTCGCGTCCTTGAAATGCGGTGCCACTGCCAGCTGGCAAGACACTCTCCTCGGAGGCGATGAGATCTAATTCACTAAGTTCCATCTGGGTCACAGTGTTGCCGAGCTGTGGTGACTCGAGGATCTGCTGCGCAACAGCCAAGGGGGCAGAGAGCGTGAAGCAGAGCGCCAAGGCTAAAGTAGGTTTGAAATTAGACATACGTATTTTTTACCTCACCGTTGCTGCTCACGGCCCAACACTGCTGAGCGTTGAAATGATAGAAAGCGAGCGCGCCTTTTTCTGAGAGAAGCTGGCTACGCGTTGGCTGTAAATTTCCAGCGCTGTCAGTTGCACGGCTTATAAGCTGTGCCGGGTTGCCTTGCCAGCGCCAAGGTAGTCGAAACCGAGCGAGGGATTTGTCACCCGCTTGCGCATCGATCGCAGCCTCTGCCCATGTTGCGCCGCCATCGGCGCTGATCTCGACTTTGGCAATAGACCCAGCACCCGACCAAGCGAGCCCCTCGACCTGATAGAGGCCATGCGTTCGTAGCTGCATCTTCCCCGACGGCGAGGTGATAATGGATTTTACGCCCATCGGAAACGTAAATTGCAGGCTGCTGCGGTCAGCAAGGGTGTCGGTGTATTTGCTTGTTTCGTCGCGGAATTGGCTTGGTTCTTTGCTGAGCTTGATCTGGGTAAGCCATTTAACACTTACATTTCCTTCCCAGCCGGGAACAAAGAGTCGCACAGGGTAGCCTTGTTCGGGTCTCAGCGGTTCCCCATTTTGGAATAGGGCAACTAAAACATCATCTACGGCTTTATTAAGTGGGATGGAGCGGCCCATGCTAGCGGCGTCTGCACCAACGGCGCTAATCCAGCGTGCCTCGGGCGAGACCCCCGCTTCGTCTAGCAAGACCGAAAGCGGAATCCCCGTCCATTCTGCGCATGAGACCAAGCCGTTGATGCTCTGCGCCGTGCCATCTACCGCCGCGTCGCGAAACAATGCGCCGCTATTACCAGAGCACTCTAGAAACTGTGTGCGAGACACCATCGGGTAGCGTAAGAGGCTCTCGTAGTCGAAGGCGAGAGGGCGCTCGACTAAGCCGTTGATAAACAGCGTGTGCGCTGCCGGATCGATCTCTGGCACACCGGCATGGTGACGCTCGAAGTGTAGCCCATTAGGGGTGATTGTGCCTCGGAGTTGATGCAGCGGCGTGCGTGATGCACCACCGCCAGGATAGAGGGGATTGGCGCGGCCAGGATCACGTTGGATATCGGCCGCAAAGCGAGAAGGTTGCCCGTAACCGCTTGGCCCGGGTCCAGGCTGCTTCGACCATGCTGGCATCGAAAAATCTGCACCGAGCGCACCTGAGGCCGCAGATAAGCCTGCACCACCCAGCCCGAGTCCTAGCAGAAGTCTTCTGCTCAGTAGCCCGTTACCCGCTACCACCAGATCTGCAGTCGCCGAGTCTAATGTTGGGGTCGTAGCCCTCGCTTCAGACGCATCGGTTTTGCGACTAGACATCGCGCGCTCCTTTATAAATTCGTGCTTTGATAGATTATCGAGACTCAAAATTTGTGGCTTCGCGCGTGAGACCTCACGGAGCATGCGCTTCGCGCTAACGAGCATCGGCGATAAAAGACTGCGCCTCTGCTAATGCTGAGTGATCACTGCCTGCTAGCACCTTTGCCAACTCGGCATAGTGCCGCGCAGCCGCACTCGCGTTGCCGAGCGCCGCTTGACTTCGCGCAGCACCTAACAGCGACAGCGGGCGCCGAGGCATGCGAAGCAGGGACTCTTCGAAAAGCTCAGCTGCCCATTCGACTTGTCCACTCGCGAGCATCGCCTCACCGACGAGTTCATGGGCAGGCTTCAACGGATTGGCCGCGCCATTGGGTAAACGCTGCGTCGCCGTAATCTCTAACGCGGTTGTAAAATGTTCGACGGCCGACTGTTGCAAACTCACGTCGACTTTAGCGCCCGCGCGTGCCTTGCCAAGCTCTGCGAGGCCGGCGACTTCGTGATACATAATCCTCAAATTCTTATCGCGCGGACTCGCGTCTGCGAGCGCCAATAATCTGTCGGCCACGCTGGCAGCGAGCGTATGCTGACCTAGCGCTGAGGCACTCATCCCAAGGGCGAGCAACTCGGCGGCATCAAGCTCGTCGTTAAGATCGTGCGTCTGCCACTGCTGCGTTTCGATAATATGGCGAGCGCGCATGGTCTTGAGCGTAGTCGCAGAGCGGGCATCGTTAGGATTGTCTCGAAGCACTTTCTCGGCGCGTTCGATCCACCATGCCGACCGTGCAGCGTTGCCCATTTGGAGATCGCCATACTGCCCCCAATCGGCGGCGTGATTTTGATCGTTAGGTCTGTCTCCGGGCATCCATAGCGCGGCACCGGCGTCGAATGCTGAGACGTTCCACTTAGCGACCTCTGGCCACATGCCGTGCTGAATAAAAATGTGCGTGGGCATGTGGCGCGCATGCGCGACTGCCGGTGCGATGTCAGCGTATTTGTAGGCGGCTTCCAGAGCGATCGGCGCGTGGATAGGGTCGTCAAAGGCGTGAATCACATAATGCGCGGCGCCAGGATGATTCTCGTTCTTCTTGAACAGTTCGAGCGCAATAGCGCCTGCCCGCATGTTAAGTCTCTCACTCGCATCGCCCGCGACGGTTGCGCCTGCGAGCATTGAAACCGCAGTAAACGCTGCAACCTCATCGTCGTCGCCAAACTGTGCGTAGACTTCTTGCATAGCGTTCATCCATGCCGTGCGGCGCATGCCAACAGTGCCGGGTGTAAAGGCGTAGGCCTCTGCCGCGCGGATAAAACCTTTTTCCCGCTCGGTCGGTGCCTTCGCGAGTCGCTCTTCGCTTGTTGCCCCGAGCCGATTGAGTGCTTCCATCGGAGACTGATTGTCCCACTCACCAATAAACGGATGGTTATAGGTAAACGTTTCGCCCCAGTAAGCCATCGCAAAGTCTGGTTCGATTTCTTGTGCGAGTTTGAATTCACGCTGGGCTTGGATGAAACCAAAACTGTGGAGATAGCCGACGCCAAGTTCGAAATGTTCCTGTGCCTGTGGCGAGCCCGATGTCGGGAAATCGAAAGTGCCAACAGAGTCATGCTCCGCCGCCCAGGCAGTCGTACTCAAGACTACAAGGCAAGCTGCCTTGATAGGGGCAAACGTGGGAAAGATACGCATCGTTTCTCGCTCCTGCGACGAGTAAGGTTGCTCCAAAGGTTGCCAATTGCCGCTGCGTAAAGCAACGTCTGAATTGTG
>JALRKV010000028.1 GCA_023254735.1 Pseudomonadales bacterium
CTAACAACTGCCGCGGGTTTAAGCTCGACGCCGAGATTGCAGCGCGTTATCGTGTCAAAGATTTTAGTCGCCAGAGCCTTGATCGGGATTTCCATCGCAACCCCAAGATACATCAAACCTGGCTGATCGAGCCTTAGTGCAACATCCGAGCAGTGCGAAAGCTCAGAGGCGATCCAGACCGCAACGTGGGACCTATCAATAACCCGAACCCGTAGAAGGAACGACATGAAAGCTGCCATCGCCCGCGCAACGCTTAGACAAATCACGATGCTGTTAAGGGCCTCTCTCCTCGTTATTGTCCTCGGCGCTCCCATTGCGTTTGGCACCACGCTGATAAGCCTTTCGGTCAACAGCCTGAGCGAGCAGGCAGAGTTTGTGTTCGAAGGCGAAGTCATCTCAGTAGAGGCGCAGCGATCCGGAAATCGCGGCATGGTCAATACGTATGTCACCTTTCGCGTTATCGACATCATCAAAGGAGACGCTGGTGCGGCGGATATCGAGCTTAAGTTTCTTGGAGGCTCGCTGAACGGCGAAGTGCTTGAGGTTAACGGCTCGCGACTGCCTCGGCTGGGCGAGCACGGCATCTATTTTGTCGAGTCGCTGAGTCGAGACTTAATAAACCCTCTACTCGGCTGGTCGCAAGGCCACTATCTTATTGAGACCGTTGACGGTATCGAAAGCATGACGACTGTCGACGCGAAGCCGATTATCGCTATTTCCCCCGCCGAAGCAGACTCTGACCCGCAGACTTCGGGAGTCTCAACGGGCGCGGCACCGGCGCAGTCGCGCACCCTCTCGCCGCTACGCATTGCCGCAGACCCCAGTACCGCTGAGGGCATTGTCGCTATCGACCGCGACTCGGTAACAGGCCTCAGCCCCGCCGACTTTAAACGGGAAATCCGCGCGCTTATACCCTAGGGCTTTGTATAGCCGTTGGGCAAAAAAAAGCCCCCGGCATACCGGCCGAGGGCTCTTAGACTTCACGGCGTTACGCCGCGAAAGCGTTTACTTTGGCATGCGTGCTGCGCGGATTTCGATCTCGATCAACCACCCTTCGACCACCAAGCCTGCGATCTGAACGAAAGAACGCACGGGCTTCATAGGGTTTTCATCGGTACCAAAGAACTGCTGGTAGCCACTGTTAAACCCCGCGAAGTCGAGCTCGCCATAGGGGCCTGCGACCGCAAATGCGCGCACCTGGACGATATCCTCCATCGACCAGCCCTGCGACTCCAATGTCTCTTTGAAGCGGCTAAACGTGTCGATGGTCTGCTGCTCCATATCACCCCATGTGCCGTCTTCGAGTGGACGCGCGCCGGAACCGCTCAAATAGAGCGTTTCGGCGCCGGGTGGGATTGAGATGTTGTTATAGAAATTACGGCCCTCGCCTGTGCGCACAATTTCGTCGGCGGTTACCACCGAGGTGAAGCTAAGTGATGCGAGTACAGCGAAAGCTAGCAGTGATTTTACGCGACTAAACATGAGCAAATTTCCTTTTAATTTATCGTAATCTGAGTTGTCCGAGCAGGCAGTACAGCAGGCCAGTCTCCTATCTCCGAGTCTACCGCGGCGCAGACCGCGGATAAACCTCAGACGTCGGATTCGGCCAACACGCCGTCGGAGCCTTTCGAACCGAGGAATTTAGACGTGATAATTCCCGCAGTAATAGAGCCGTTAACGTTGAGCGCCGTGCGCGCCATATCGATAAGGGGCTCGATTGAGATGAGCAGTGCCGCGATAGTTACGGGGAAACCCAGTGCGGGCAGCACCACGAGCGCCGCATTTGTTGCGCCGCCACCGACGCCTGCAATGCCGAACGAGCCGATAGCGACGATTAACACAAGACTAATCACGAATTCGAGTGAGATTTCAGTGCCACCGGACGCCGCGACCATTACCGCGAGCATCGCCGGATAGAGTCCAGCACAGCCATTTTGTCCAATGGTCGCACCGAATGAGGCGGCGATATTGGCGATAGGTGCAGGCACGTTCAGCTCCTCAATCTGCGCGCGGATCGTGAGCGGAATAGTCGCCGCCGAACTGCGAGTCACAAAGGCGAAGGTCAGCACCGGCCATACTTTCTGAAAATAGCCGCGAATATTGCCGCCAAAGGCGCCGATGAGCACCGTATGCACAACAAACATGATCGCGATAGCGATATAAGAGGCGACGACGAAGCTGATAAGGTTGAGGATTGCGCTGCCGTCGGTTGTCACGATGACCCGCGTCATCAAAGCAAGCACGCCGTAGGGAGTGAGTGAAATCACGATCTTAACGAGTCGCATGACAACCGCTTGTGTGGTGTCGATAAAGCGTCGAATCTGCTCGCCTCGCTCGGGGTTCTCTTCGCCGACGAGCGCTGCTGCGATACCAAACAAGAGGCCGAAGACCACGACCCCGATGATCGACAGCGGGCGCGAGCCTGCCAGATCGGCAAAAATATTGTTCGGCACGATATTCGTTAACGTACCGATGACGCTGTAATCCGTGCCAGCAGCGCGACGGGCCTCGAGCACCTCGGCGCGCGCGAGCTCGCGGGCACCGGCGCCTAAATCGGCAGCGTTAAGGTTAAACACGAGGGCAATGCCAACGCCGACGAGCGCGGCGATCACCGTGGTTATAATAAGCACAGAGACGACCGTACCGCCGATCTTGCCGAGGGACTTAATCTCGTCCACCTTAATCACCGCGGCAATCATCGTAATCAGAATTAGCGGCATGATAATCATGCGCAGCAAGGACACATAGGAAGAGCCGATGATGTTCGTCCACTCGAGAGTTGAGTCGAGTACTGCTTGATTGTCGCCGTAGACAGCCGAGAGGATAAAACCGAAGACAGTGCCGCCAATTAACCCGAGTAACACGCGGCGCGACAACGTCCAGCTTTCGCGCTGACCAAATTGGTAGAGAACACCTAAAAGTCCTGCAAATAGCACGACGTTAACGATGGCGAGGGTAGGCATGGTTGGTTCTCCCGAGTCGCGGTTAGGTGCCGCTTATTGATATTCTGGGCCTTATAACTAGCGCCCGAGTATATCCCCTCCCCTCTCTTACACCAAGCGGCCCAACAAAGCGCGGCAGCGAACTACTCCTCGACTCAGCGCGCACGATTCCGACCGAGCAGACTCGCCCGACCCGCAGACTAGGGACGCAGACGATAACCCGTGCGGAAAATCGCGTAGACAACACCGAGGCAGACCAGCAAAAACAGACTCACTCCGACCAGGCTCACCCAGACGTTTACCTCAGATATTTCATAGAAGCTCCAGCGCAGACCGCTCACCAAATACAGCACAGGATTCATGAGCGAAATAGACTGCCACACAGGCGGCAACATGTCGGTGGAATAGAAGCTGCCCCCAAGGAATACCAGAGGCGTGATGATGAGCGCCGGCACGATAGACAGCTTTTCGAAATTGTCAGCCCAGATGCCAAGAATGAAGCCAAACAGACTAAATGACAGCGCTGTGAGCACAATAAACAGCAGCATGATGATAGGATGCGCGATACGCAGTTCGATGAAAAACCCTGCCGTCACAAGGATTATTAGGCCTAAGATTATGGCCTTGGTCGCTGCGGCGCCGACATAGCCGAGCACCACTTCGAGCGTCGACACCGGCGCCGACAGCACCTCATACACTGTGCCGGAGAACTTTGGAAAATAGATTCCAAACGACGCATTGCTAATACTGTTGGTCAGCAGGCTCAGCATGATAAGCCCAGGGACAATAAACGCCCCATAGCCGACGCCGCCGACCTCCTGAATGCGTGAACCAATCGCAGCGCCAAACACGATAAAGTATAACGACGTCGTGAGCACCGGCGTCACGATGCTCTGCAGCAGGGTTCTGCGCATGCGTGCCATTTCAAATTTATAGATTGCCAGCACCGCGTAATAGTTCATCACTCTACTCATTACCTTGCTCATTTTGTTGCTCCTCGCGCACTGCCATCGGCGGGCTGATTGACCAGTCCCACAAAAATCTCCTCGAGTGAGCTCTGTGAAGTATGTAGGTCTTTAAACGTAATGCCCGCTTCCCGCAGCGCTTCTAACACGCTGGAGATATTATTCTCGCCCGACTCGGTGGTCTCGAAGGTATAGATCAGTTTAAGCCCATTGGCTGACAGCTCGAGCCCGAAGGGCGCGAGGCTAGTAGGAAGCCCCTCGAGCGGCTCGAATAGCTCCAACTCAAGCTGTTTCTTGCCCAGCTTGGCCATTAAGGCGCGCTTCTCTTCAACCAGAATCAATTCACCGTGATTGATCACACCAATGCGGTCGGCAATCTCCTCCGCTTCTTCGATATAGTGAGTTGTGAGGATTATCGTCACGCCGTTAGCGCGCAAATCGCTTACGATCGCCCACATGTCTCTGCGCAGCGACACGTCAACGCCCGCTGTCGGCTCATCGAGAAATAAGATGCGAGGCTCGTGCGAAAGCGCTTTGGCAATGAGCACGCGCCGCTTCATCCCGCCCGACAGCGTGCGCAGCATATTGTCTTTCTTGTCCCACAGCGAAAGCGAACGCAGAACACGCTCAATGTGCGCAGGATCGGGCGCCCTACCGAAAAGTCCGCGCGAGAAAGACACTGTATTCCACACCGTCTCGAAGGAATCGGTCGTAAGCTCCTGTGGTACAAGCCCGATGAGTGAGCGAGTTATCCGGTAATCGGTTGTAATGTCATGACCCGCGACGAGAACACGCCCGCTGCTAGGCTGCACGAGTCCGCAGATCGTCGATATCAGCGTGGTTTTACCTGCGCCGTTCGGACCAAGCAGCGCGATTATCTCGCCCGCCTTAATATCGAGGTTGACTGATTTAAGTGCCTCAAACCCACCGGCATAGACTTTGCTCAGCTGCTGAACACTGAGGATTGTGCTGCCCACTTCGGGCTCGATAATTGTCATGCCAAGTTCCCTGTTTTTAACGGCAATAATACCCACGGGCGTGACCCGAAGGGCCTGCCGTGCTAGCTTTTACCTAGTGTACTCTATCGAGACCAAACTACGGACCTCTCCCCATGCAAAGTTTAACTTCTCGGCGTCCCAGCAGAATGACCCTGCGAATCCTCGGCGCGAGCCTATTTTTTAGTCACATACTTTTTGCTCAATCTAGCGTCGCTCAATCGGCGATGATCGAGTCGCCTTTATCAGACCAAGAGCGCGAAATTATCAACTGGGTAGCCGAGCAGGAAGATGAGATGGTTGCGCTTTTGGAGCGATTAACCAACATCAACACCGGCACGCTCAATAAAGCCGGCGTCACCGAGGTGATCAGCCTGCTCAATACCGAACTCCTGCAACTCGGCTTCGACTCACGCTCGCTTGCAGGGGACGTTATCGATATGCCCAGTTGTCCCGGCAGCGAATACACGTTGGACGTAGCAGACCATCTCCTCGCCACCAAAGCGGGCGAAGGCAAACGCCTGCTGATGATTGGCCACGTCGACACAGTATTCCCGCTCGACAGTCCTTTCCAAACCTTCTCGCGTGAGGGCGATATCGCTTATGGCCCGGGCGTGTCGGATATGAAGGGCGGCCTCGTCGTGATGCTCTATGCTTTGAAAGCACTAAATCACTTCGGTGAGTTAGAGGACAAAGCCATCAGCATTCTGCTCAATTCAGACGAAGAGGTTGGCTCGCTCAGCTCGCGCAAATATGTCGAACAACAGGCGGCTCTGCACGATTACGGCCTGGTGTATGAGTCCTCGGGCAACAACCGACTGACCCGTGCCCGCAAGGGCTTGGGTCAGGCGCGGTTCGTCGTCAATGGCCGAGCCTCACATGCGGGCGGCGCACATCAACAGGGACGTTCGGCGATTAAAGAGCTCGCCTACAAAATCGTGCAGATAGAGAACATGACCGATTATGAAAGCGGCGTTACGGTAAATGTCGGGGTTATCAACGGCGGTGAGGCGCGCAACACCGTAGCACCCTGCGCCGAGGCTCTCGTCGACTTGCGCTATCCCGAGCCGCAGCAGGGATTGGACGCGGTAAAACGCTGGGAGGAAATTTTCGGAAGCGTATACAGCTACCCTGTTGATTCGGGCGAGCTCTCGACAAACAGCTGGACTAGCTTACATCGGCCGCCAAAGATTCCCACCGAGCAATCGGATCTATTGCTCAACAAAACAATCGCCATTGGAAAATTACTGGGCCAAGAATTAACCGTGACAGACTCCGGCGGCGGCACCGACGGCTCACTGACTCAAGCGGTAGGGCTTCCTACGTTGGATTCGCTCGGCAGCGACGGCACAGGCGCTCACTCCAAACGCGAGCAGGGGCGAATAAGTTCGCTTGTCGAACGCGCCCAGCTGAGCGTTGTCTTAATCGGCCGTCTAGCAAAACAGCCTTAGTTAGCGGAGGCTTTAGACACGCATCAAAGGGCGTCGAGGGCCTGAGAGATTTTCGAAATGCCGACGACCTCCATGCCGGGTATGGGGGTTTTCGGCACATTAGCCTTGGGCACGATAGCACGCTTAAATCCGTGTTTCGCCGCTTCCCTCAATCTTTCTTGACCACCCGGTACAGGACGGATTTCACCCGCCAAGCCCACCTCACCAAAAACCACCAGTTCGCGCGGCAGCGCTTGGTCTCGAAAACTCGAGACTACCGCAAGCAGTAGCGCAAGGTCAGCGCTTGTCTCGGTAACTTTTACACCGCCAACAACGTTTACGAATACATCTTGGTCAGCCATATACAAGCCGCCGTGCCGATGAAGTACGGCGAGAAGCATGGCGAGGCGATTCTGATCCAAGCCCACAGTTACCCGGCGCGGGTTACCCAACTGTGTCGCATCGACGAGCGCCTGTATTTCGACAAGCAGCGGCCGCGTCCCCTCCCACAGCACCATAACAATCGAGCCGGCAGATTCTTCTTCGGTACGCGCGAGAAAAATCGCAGAGGGGTTTTTTACTTCTTTGAGACCTAGCTCGGTCATGCCAAACACGCCAAGCTCGTTTACCGCACCAAAGCGGTTCTTCTGACCGCGCAGTACGCGGTATTTAGACTCGCTTCCGCCTTCGAGCATGATAAAGCAGTCGATCATATGCTCGAGCACTTTGGGGCCTGCGAGATTGCCTTCCTTGGTGACGTGCCCAACCAAAAACAGCACCGTGTTAGTTTGCTTCGCGTATTGAATTAAATACGCAGCAGACTCGCGCACCTGCGAAACGCTGCCGGGCGCCGAAGCGACGTCGGCAGAATGCATAACCTGTATCGAATCTACAACGAGCAACGCCGGCTTGTGTGTTTGTGCCGCTTTACAGATGGTTTCGACGTTGGTTTCGGCGAGCATTTTCAAATTGTCTTCGGGTAACTGCAGCCGCTTAGCGCGCATCCCTACCTGCTGCAGGGATTCTTCACCTGTGACATAAAGCGCAGGTTTACCGGAGTGCGCGAGCAGACACATTACTTGCAAAAGCAGCGTGCTTTTACCCGCGCCCGGATTACCGCCGATCAATATCACTGAGCCAGGCACGAGCCCGCCACCCAACACACGGTCCAGTTCGTCGATTGTAGTAGAGAAGCGTGGTAGCGCCTCGAGGTCGATGTCCGATAAATTCTGCACATCGGACACGTCACCGCTGTAACCGCCGGGTTTGCGAAAATCCGCTTTAGTGGCAGGTGAGGTGCTCGCGCCCAAATTAATCTGCGACAGGGTATTCCAGGCTTTGCATGAGGCACATTGGCCCTGCCACTGCCCGTGCTCGCTGCCACAATCGGTACAGACAAAGGCTATTTTAGATTTCGCCATCAGGGTTACTCGTTGAAAAAAGTACGGAGCGTGTCACGGCTCAGCTGGTTTGACGCGGCACGCGCGCGGTTACCTGACAGAATAGTTCATAGGCAATGGTTT
>JALRKV010000078.1 GCA_023254735.1 Pseudomonadales bacterium
GCTAAACCTTCTCAACCGCGAACTCACGATTGCCATGATGGGCAGCGGCACGCCGACCATCGCCTCTATTGGCCCCGATTATGTGCACGACGTCGGACACAGAGTCGAACGCGGTAGAATGGGTTTCGGCCTGCTCGACTAGAGGCCGCCTACCAGCCAAACCACTCTGCGAGTAATTCCTCAGAGACGATTCCGCTATGCGCGCGAAATGTTTGGTCTGACGAAAAGAAATAGCTGCGAGGTAGCTCGCCGAACCAGTTCGGATCGATACTAAATCGCAGCTTTTCTACAAAGCTATCCGCGAACATATAGGACTCTCGCCCTCCTAAGCCATAGTCCTCGAGATACTCCGCCGCCGTATCCTGAAGCGCAATCGGATCGGTTGACACCAATACATAAGGCAGATCTGGCTGCGACGCCAACACCCCAGCCATTAACTCGAGTTCAACTAAACATGGCGGACAATCGATTGACCACAGACCAAGCAGAAACTCGCGACCCTTGAACCGCGTTTTTATCTCATCTAATGTCTGCGCGGTGAATGGCAAAAATGCAGCGTTTTCAGCGCGGTTACCCTGTCCAGCAACCGCATGCTCGGTGGCCACTTTCTTACCTTCCGTAATCGGCATGACAACGTAGCCGTACTCTTTTGTATGCCAGCTCAAATAAAGCGCCTTGTCAGATTGGCGCTGGATGAGCAACGGGTGATCTGAGCCTTGCTCAGTGGTCATCAGCGTCGTCGGTTCGCTCCACGTCCGGCCAGCGTCGTGAGAAATAATTTGCTGTAATTTTGTTCTCTCACCGTCAAAGCCCTTCCAAACTAAGTAGAGCGCGCCCTGCTGCGAGGCAAGCATGGGATGCCCTGCACCCGCAGCACCGTCGACCTGAAAAACATCAACGGGTTTTTCATCCTCCATAGAATACCGAGCGTAGTAGATGCCGCTCTGTGCATCACCGTTGCTAAACCAGCTCATATGATAATCGTCACTTTGTAGATCGGCGATCATAGAAGGTCCGTGGTGAGGACATGCATCGATCTGCCACTCGTCGTAGCTCGCTCTTTCGAACCCTGTTACCTCTCCCTCGGGGGACAACAGCGCAATAGCATGATCACGAGTTGTTTCGCCAAAAATTTGTCGCCATAGAATGGCGATGCTGTCTTTGCCTCGCGGCGCGATCGCAATTCGGCAGCACTCACAGCTGTGATTGGCAACGCGATAATTCTTAGAAAAAGACGCGCCTTTGTCCGCAGAGACGGCATAGTAAATCGCGGCTCCCGCATAGTCTTTTCCTTCGCTCAATGCTGCTGTTAGGTCGCGTTTGTCGATCCAAGTAAGGTAAAGGTGTCCCGAGTCAGTTAGATGCAAACTGTCGAACCTGTGGCCTGCGAATAGATTATCGTCATTGATTGTACGAGGCGTCTCGAAACTAAAACCGCCGTCTATCGATCTGGCGAACCTAATTTCACCTGTAAAACGAGGCGAAGTTTTGAGAGTCCACGAAACAAAAATTATCCCGGTCTCATCGACAAGAATTTTAGGCCGATTCTCACCGTTATGCTCTGCATCCTCAGGTAGCTTATTAACGGCCACCGGCTCAGAAAAGGTCGCCCCCACGTCGATTGATTTGGCGACGAGAACAAAATTATCCTTCACATAGGCAACCCAAAGAGCGCCCTCGCTATCGAATACAGCGCTAGGCGCAGCGCCGCAGTGAACAGAATTGGAGTCATCGACGCAGTCTAATTGAGGTGCAGAATAGGCAGGTAAGGTTAAGAATATCAGTGAGCTAAGCGCCGCGAGCAGCGTACCAAGCCTTCCGAAAACCGAACCTTCTCGCAGTGTTATCGTGCGCATAATAATCCTCTATTCATCGGTAACTAGGCACTGAGGCATTATGATCAAATTAAAAATCATATGAGAAATTGGCATAGAAAGTACGACCGGGCCAAGGATGGGCCACATACGCGACCTCATCGCTAAGATTATCTATTCCAAACCCAAGCGCCATACCGTTAGCAAGACGCAGCGTCGACTTCAAACCTATGCGCAGATAGTCGTCTTGAGCACCGTACACATTATCCTCGTTGTCTCGATTATCTATGCGGCCGAAGCTATCGCTTGCATATTGTGCGTTCATACCTACATCCCACGCGCTGCTTAAATGGTAGGTTGCTAGAAGATTACTGCGCCACTCGGGCATACGTGGATAGACGTTCCCTTCCAATGCTGTGTTCGCCGAATTCTTTGTGATTTCCGAATCGGTAAATACCGCATTGAATCGGACGTCTAGATTCGAGAGGAGAAAATCATCGGCGTTTACAATAAATTCAAGCCCCGAGGTTTCTATTTCATCGACCGGAATAAAGGTTCGAAGTGATATCCCGCCATCGAGAATAGTGGACTGCGCCTCAATCGCATTCTCGATTGTCTCGGTAAAATAATTCAGCCGTACATAACCGCCGTCGATTGTACGTTCCGCCATGAGGTTGTGGTGATTGCCGTCTTCAGGTTTGAGTTCGACGTTGGAAAGGCTAATCGCATTGTAAGCCTCATACTGGCTAAACAGTTCCTCAACGATTGGGAAACGATAGGCTTTAGCGGCAGAATATCGGAACGCCCAGAGCTCGTTAGGCTTAAATCCAAGCGAAAACTTTGGCGAAGATTCATTCGCACTGCGCGTAGGAACGCGGCTCAGATCAAATTCCGCAGTGTCCGCTCGATCATCATCGTAGTAGCCGTTGCTGCTTTCGAACTCCTCATAGCGAAGCCCGAGAGAGGCATCCCACTGATCATTCATTTGATAATTGAGCTGCGCATAGGCTGAGAATAGTTCGGTCTCACCGCCACTGCGTCCTGTAAAGGCAGTTTTTTCGCCTTGCTGATAATTTGACGACCGATAAATATCCAAGTTGAGCGAATAGGCCTCTTGTTTCAATCCGGTGACCATAGTTAGACCATTGAGGCCTAGCTCGTTAAACAGCAGCTTAGCCTCCGCCGTCTCCCATCCGGTGCTGTCAAAATCACTTACCTGACCGTCTAGGGTGTGCAGCGGATCATCGAGGTGAGCACTAGACGTGCGCGTCTCATCTCTCAACACGGCAAATCGATTGATATTCGCTTCGAGATCAATCGACTCTGTAATACTCCCGCGAAGTCGTATTCCGGTCGACAGTGAACGCCTCTCAAGGGTTGATGCAGCGAATCGTGACGCAGGCACGGAAAAGCGATCGTCTCCATCGACCACGTTACCGCGATACACGGTGTTGCCATTGTTGTCTGTGAGATAGCTGTTTGCCGAGTCATTCACCGAACTTCGGTCCTCATAGGCAATGTTCAACAGCGCCGACCAGTTACCAAAATCATGACCCAGCTTGAATTTGTAATTATTCGTCTCCGTCTCAACAACACCTGTATCCATAAACCAGTTTACCGCGTTGCCCAGATCATCGTTCCCTCGAATTGAGCCCGAAACGGCAGTCAGTTCAGAATCTGGTAAATTTGCAGATACGCGGCCGCCGTAGCGGAAAGTCTGTGGCTGAGAGTCATTATCCAGGCGGTTTACCGACAAGTAGAGCGAGGTATTGCCAATCTTGTTACCGTAGGACGCGAATGATTTATAGCCAGTAACCGTATCATCGAAGCCATAGGCATCGAAATTTTGCGAGAAGTAGGAACTGTCGAAGTGGAACTCGCTTTTCTGCGGAATCGCAGTTTCGATTTCCATCACGCCCCCCATTGCGTTGCCGCCATATTCGGCTGAGAAAGGCCCATACATCACTTCGACTTGGGCAATCTCGCTCGCCGACACCATCGTCCACCGAGGTGCTCCGTTCCAACGCGACTGCAGCAGATAATGCAAGGGAACACCATCGGCAAATACCATCGACCGAGAGGTTTGGAACATATTAGAGCCGCGCATGCCCAATACGCCGTTAGAGTCGCCGATGAACCGGCGCCTAATCACTACGCTTGGCTCAAACTTAACAACGTCCTCAGTTGTTGCGACATTGATACTGACGATGTCATCCTGATTGATAACATTTGTAGGACTTGGGTTCGCAAAATTATCATCGGCCTTGCTTCCCCAGACGACGATCTCATCGATTGATTCCTGCGCACCACCTTGAGCAGAAGCAAGGGTGAGAGCAGCGGCCGCGATAGCTCTAACGAGCGGTTTTTGAAAGTCCAATTGAGTACTTCTCCAATTAACACAGGCTGGAAATTGTAATGCACTGCTGAAAAGTTGGAATGCGGCATAATGTCACAGGGTAATTGCTGCTGTTTTCTTGCTCAGTCTGCGCTATCTTAGAAGCTGCCCTAGAGGCAAAGTAGCTGTTGCTAGCGCAGTGAATTGCATTTACCCCTACACGAGTCGCTAAGGAGCGGAGAATGACCAATGCCGAGCTTAACAGAAGGGCTTTCCTAAGAGCCGGCGGCGATGCAATGAAGGCCTCCTGCATCGCCCTCTCCTTCCCTGCGGTTTTAACGGCCTGCGGTCGCGCGCGACAGGCGCAACTTGCGGGTGACGATTTCACCTCGTTAAGCGCTGATGAAGCGAGGGAATATGACGCAATTGCTGCCCGCATCATCCCTTCCGACGACACGCCCGGTGCGCGAGAGGCAGGCGCTGTCTATTTTATTGACAACGTGATCAGCGACGCCTTCGAGAGGCAAAGGCAGGCACTGCGCTCGGGCCTCGCAGACCTTCAAGCTAACACCTCTAATCTCTACGGAAAGGCCCAGTTCGCTGACCTTAGCCCAGTCCAACAGGATAGCCTCCTCACACAAAGCGAGGGCACTGAATTTTTCGCAACGATTCGCTTTCTCGTCATTGCCGCCATGTTTTCGTTACCTGAATACGGCGGCAATAAAGACAAGCTCGGTTGGCAGCTTATTGGTTTCGAAGATCGCCATGCATGGGCACAGCCCTATGGCTTCTACGATTCAGATTACCTAGAGAAAGGAGAGTAACCCGCATGGCTCAACAGCAAACATCGGTCACTTATCCTACTCGCGAAGCCGTCGACTTTGTCATCGTTGGCTCCGGCGCAGCCGGCGGCGTGATCGCGAAAGAACTCTCAGTCGCAGGCTTCTCGGTAGTCGTTTTGGAACAGGGGCCGCATCTTAAGGCGAGCGATTTTAAACACGACGAATGGAGTTACGACTACAACGGCGGCCTAATCTGGGGGAGTAAGCAAGGACATCCTCAGACCTTTCGAAAGGCTGCGGACCAGCCTACGAGACCTGCTGAGGCCGCGCTGGGCTATGCACATAATGTTGGGGGCAGCAGCGTTCATTTCTCGGGAAATTTCTGGCGCTTTAGGCCTATCGACTTTAAAGAAGCGAGCGTGCGTGGAACCATCTCAGGGACTAACTTCGCCGACTGGCCAATCACCTACGACGAGTTAGAGCCCTACTATACCAAAGTCGACTGGGAGGTCGGTGTGTCGGGCCTGCAGGGGCCATGGGATCCGCCCCGAACACGCCCCTATCCCTGTGAGCCGATGCCCATCAAAGGTTCGGACGTACTGCTCGAGCGCGCGGGTAAGAAACTGGGTCTCAATCCCTATCCCGCGCCCGTGGCGATACTCTCGCAGCCACACAATGGTCGTCCCGCCTGCATTCACTGCGGCTTCTGCAACGGTTTTGGCTGCGAGGTAAACGCAAAGTCATCATCAATGGCGACCATGATTCCCCTCGCGCTCGCGAGCGGGTACTGCGAACTGCGCACCGGTTGCACAGTCTCTCGGGTATCAACCCGTGCCGATGGCAAAGCTGACGAGGTTGTGTACTGGGATGCCGAGGGCGAGGAACATGCTCAGCGCGCCAAGGCTGTCGTCCTCTGCGCGAATGGCGCTGAAACGCCCCGATTATTGCTCCTCTCGGCCTCCGCGCAACATCCACAGGGACTCGGCAATTCGAGCGGCTTTGTTGGACAGAATTTGATGTTTAACGGGTACACGTCGGTTGTCGGCTTGTTCCCCGAACCCGTCAATGCTTACAAGAGCATTCCCGCTACGCGGGTCATACATGATTATTACGAATTAGACAAAAACCTTGGCTTCTACGGCGGCGGGGGTATAGACGGTAGACACTACGCCCGGGGGACACCGCTTAACTCCGCGCTCATGAGCGGCATGTTCGGCGGCCCTAAATGGGGCGCAGACTACAAGAGAAGTCTGGAGCAAGAATTCACGCATACCGCAGCGTTTGATGGGCACACGACATCGCTCCCGCTCGCGACGAACACGGTGACGCTAGACCCGACGTTAAAAGATAAGTGGGGTCGCCCGGCACTTCGCTGCACCTACATGGATCACCCTGACGATCTCGCCACCATGAAATTTTTCTTCGATAAAACCAACGAACTCATGGAGGCTGCGGGCGCCATCCGTCAGGCAGGCAGCTATCCTGAAAACGGCCAGGAAGGAAACGTACATCTGCTCGGGACCTGCAGAATGGGCAATGATCCTGCAAATTCGGTAGTCGATAAATACCACCGCTCGCACGATGTGCCCAACCTGTTTATCTGCGATGGCTCAAGCCTTGTGACTTCTGGTCGCGGCCAGCCAACGATGACAATTATGGCCCTCGCCTTCAGAGCAGCAGATCATATGATCCAGTCGGCTCGCCGCGGTGAAATCTAATTTCCAGTTTGCGCCTTTGAAATTTACTCAGCGGTTAGATCTCAGGCCGCCGAGTAAGCGTTATCTATATCACAAAGACCAGGCGAGCCCCCCGCCCGGCGAGTCGGCTCGTCAGATTACAGGACTACAAGCACTCAATGGATCTCATTTTTTTCGATTTAGATGGCACACTGCTCAACGAATCCTCAGTAATCTCGCCGTTTACCAAAGAAACGCTCGGCCTACTCAAAGAGAAGAACATCGCCTACACAGTCGCCACTGGGCGCACGATGCTCTCCGCTAAAACGATTCTTCAGGGGCATGACTTCGATCTTCCGCAAATCTATACAAACGGCGTGACGATATGGGATCCCCTAAATAGTCAACTCACACTAGAGAATCTGCTCACAACCGATGAGATCGCAACCGTCGTCGACGCGGCCTTAAGTCAGGGGATCACCCCTTTCGTCCATGCGATCGATCAGGCCAACCACTTTATTTTTCATGCCCCGCCTCAGCATCGCGTCGAAAGGGATCTGATCGACAAACACTATGCTGGAACAGAGGCCAAACTGCTCCCGTTAGATGTGCTTCAGCACGATAGCCAAGTTACTAACATAAGCATGATAGGCTCGGCGGCAGACATTACCAACGTTTGGAAAAGCGTGATTAGCCACCCCAACCTCGTCACCTATTCGGGTCCTGCTATTGAGGGCGACTCCTTTCGTTGGATGGACATTCATCATTGCCTAGCGAGCAAGGGCGCGGCAGTTAACACGCTGAAGACGCAGCTAGGCGCGAGCAATATAATCTGCTTCGGCGATGGGGATAATGACTTAAGCATGTTCGAACTTGCTGACGAAAGCTATGCGCCGCAGAATGCGCGCGACTCGGTGAAACAGTCTGCGAGCGCCGTAATTGGGCATAACCACAAAGACGGTATCGCTCATTTCCTGCGCGAACGATTCGCGCTCTGATGGATCTACAGGGATCGAGGCGATATGCCAGCAAGCCGCCGATTCCGAGCAATATCTAGGGCAAAACTTGACTCTTCGTTCCAATTCATTCCAATAAAGATTCCCAAATTAATAACTTCGTATTATTCTGCTAAACGTCAGTGATCCTTTTTATTAAGGGCAATATTATGAAAACGCTTAGCTCTGCATTTTGGTCTCTTCTCGCCGCTGTTCTTGTCTCTACCGCGACCCTAAGCCCGAAGGCACTCGCCCAACCGGCAACGCTCGAGGGGGGCATTCTTAAAATCCCGGAAGCCGCGGCAATAATCGACGGGGAAGTGCAGTATTACAGCGATGTTGAACTGGCCCTAGACGACGCGGGTAGTTTCGTCGTGGTCAAGGCGGCGCGGAGCGCGCTGGTTTACGTCGACAGCGTCTCTGTCATTATGACCAAATCCTTACCGCCGCAGGTGAGTGTCGTCGTGCAAGGACATAAATCCGTGCCCTGCGTAAAATTGCAGACCCCCGCTATTTCCAGAAAAGGCTTTGCGTTCACCATTGCGCTCGCAGAGACCCAAATGAGGCCAACAGAAACCTGCATCGCGCTCTTGGATCCTTTCGAAACGCGCATACCCTTAGAAGTTAAGGATTTGGATTCCGGCAACTATTCTGTCAACGTGAATGGGGTTGTGGCGAGTTTTAGCCTATAGCGCCAGATGGTGCCCGGGGCCGGAATCGAACCGGCACGGTGTTTCCACCGAGGGATTTTAAGTCCCTTGCGTCTACCAATTTCGCCACCCGGGCTGGGGGCTTGAGCGACAGTGCAGGTGAAGCCTAACTCTAGGCTCGCAGCAAACCGTGCAACGCGGTCTTCCTGCGATCACTGAAGACGCATAGAGAAAGTGAATGGAGGCTGGGGTCGGAATCGAACCGGCGTTAACGGAGTTGCAGTCCGCTGCATGACCACTCTGCCACCCAGCCGTATCACGTTCTAATGCGAGGGCGAACTATAGCAAAACACATCCCGAGAGGCATTCTTTTTCTGCTAAAGTGCGATTACTAATTCAAACCCAAGCAAAAACCGGACGCCGGAGCGCTGAGTTTTATTGAGAAAGAAGAGAGATTGGAGCGGGATGATGTTTGCAGGTGCCGTGTTACTCGCATTGCCCGTGATGGTGAGCATGCTTTTTATCAACGTGGGGTTAGGTGTAGTGACCAAAGCGGCCCCCAGCTTGAATATTTTTGTGGTGGGCTTCCCCGCCATGTTGTTAG
>JALRKV010000085.1 GCA_023254735.1 Pseudomonadales bacterium
AGTATCAGGTCATCGAACGTGCTTATCGAGTGGCCGAGAGTGCCAAGTTGATCTGCCCAGTATCCGTCTTAATGAGCCGGTCAACGGTCTGGGCAGTTTGGGCAATAATCGGCTTGGCTATGATCAAGGATAGCGCGCAGAAACAGCCTCTGATGAGGTTGACGACGAGGGAAACTAGCGTAGCGTAGTTCGGCAAGGTAGTTGCGGCGAGACGGCGAGGAGTAACAAGTCGGTCAGAGGAAGTCGTTCTCGTATTTTTCGTCTTTGCGGGCAAGGAATGGTCTCGCAATTTTGATTTATTTTGATACAAAGATAGGGGAGATATCGTGTGTTGGCAACAATTGAATGATGACTTCAACGCTTCGATTCGTTTTGGATAACGGTGTATGATGGCAAGATATTTAGGCTTTTTTGTTAAGCCATGACAGGATACCCGTACTGAAATGCCTAATAGAGTGATCAGTTCTCTCAGCCGCGACCTCGCTTGCGCCCTCTCTGCCTTGGTCATACTGGTGCTTCCATCGCTGGCGCATCCGCAGGAAAGCGTCGGCCGTGAGCAGATGAGTCAGATAGAGCACTGGCAAACGTTAGTGCAAGCGGACCAGCGCTTTGCCCAGCTGACGACTCAAGCGGGCAGGCGCGCCGCATTTCTCGAATTTCTTGCGCCAGACTCGGTCGTTTTTCGTGACGGCCCCGTCGACGCCTTGACACTGTATTCGAGCCCCAGCTTCGCAGAAGCGGCGAGTGAAATCGATTGGAAGGCACACTACGTCGATGTGTCCTATGCCGGTGACGTGGGGCTGTCGGCAGGGCCTTTGACCGTATTCAACGACTCCGGCACCGATTCTTACGGTCATTTGATTTCTATCTGGCGATCCTCGTCGGCAGGCTGGGAATTGATGGCGGATATCGTGGTCAATATCCCAGGCTTTCTGAGTCTCGATGTGGAGCCAAACTACTCTGACACGCTGCCGGTGATTGCCGAAACCGCGAACCCGAAAAGTATTACCGTTGCCGCGAATACGCTGCAGTCGCTTGTGGACGCCGACGAGTTATTTGGCCGTTCGATTAACTTCAGAGGAGGACAGCGTGCGCTGCTGCGCTACGGTCTCGAGAATACGCGTGTTTATTTGCCGGGTATGGGACCTGCGGTCGGTGCCGAGGCAGCAAGCTCGGTTTATGGTGCTTTTCTCGATAATCAATTGGCTACCACAAACCCTATCACCCTAAGTAACGTCGGTGCGTATTTGTCGAGTTCTCGAGAGATGGGGTATACCTATGGAACGATGGCAACCGACAGCAATGCCTCTGAGGCCGGTTTTCGCACCAGCTACATGCGGCTGTGGCGGTTTAATCAAGAGGGTGAGTGGCGGATTGCCGTCGAGGTGTTAAGCCCTTTTTAACCGCTAGTCCGTCGATCGATCGGGGGAGAAGATAAATTCGGTCGGCAAACTAGTGCTGATCTCGCCGTTGCTGTTGGTAAGTTCGAGTTTTAATTCATAGATCCCCGCCCTTAATGCCCCGGTTCGAACCGTCAAATCAAACCCCACGTTGGGGAAATCTGAGTCGAGTACCGCCCCCTCGACCACGTTGAGGTCTCGTCGCTCAGTTCTTGCACTTGTGTGAGCAACAGGCTTTCCATCGATCAGAAGGCGGATCTGCTCAACCCGGTTGCCCTCGGCGAAGGCCCAACCGCTCACTGTAAAGCTCTCTCCGACCGAAGTCCCCGCTGCCGGTGAGTCTATCCAGCCCCGAGCTGGAATCGGGCAGTTTTCTGTTCCAAGCTTGGGGTCAAGCGCGAGAATGTAGTAGGTAAAGCCTTTTGCCCCGCCCATAAGCTCGACCTGTTCGACTCGCTCAAGTGTCCTACTGAGGCCGCAAGCCCGCTTTAGCACGGCTCGTTTTTGCCCAAAATTGAGCGTACTGTCTTCGGTAATCAGTAACGCGACTGTATCTTCGCCACGTTTACTTAGCGCCGTTGCATCCATCTCCCAAAGCGCGAGTTGTAGTGCGCGGCCATCACGAACGGCTTTTTCGGCGTCTAGCGTGTAGATTTCCTGAGCTTCGCCTACCCTTGCAAAAACTAACTGTGCCGCTGTGTAGTAGTTGTCTGTCACCAACAGGGGCGGGCGCTCGAAATTATCGGCGATTACCCGCCGCGTCTCAGCAGCAAAGCGCTTCCACCCGGCCATCTTAGTGGAAAGTACCTCGGTTCCAAGGAAAGGCTGGAGCTGTGCTTGCAGAGACTGGGAACCAACGCCGATGAGCGCGAGTATGCTGCCTAGATAGCCCACGGCCACGAGGAGCGCGATGACTAGGCGTTTTGACGACAGGGGCGAGGTTAGCCTGCGCAGGGCTGCCGGCGCGTAGATCAGAAGCGGGACAGTCCCTGCGAGCGGCCAGTGAACGGTTGTGCTCGTTGGGTCGCTCCACGGCGCGAGCGTCGCAAAGAGCGCTATATGCAGCACAGCGATGCATGCAATAAGTCTAGCGGAGGGATTTGTGTTTCGGAGTGCACCGAAGGCGGTGGCGAGCAGAAGTCCATAAATCAGGGGCGTCGAAATTAATGCCTGCTCGAATAAATGGAGTAACCCCGCAGGGCGAAATTCCCAAGGATGCCGATCAACTAGGTAGAAAGTCAGGCTACCCATTTTGTGCGCGACATTGAAAGCTATGACCGGCGCCAAGCCTACTGCCGCGACGACAAAAGCGAGCAGTGTGCGTGGGTTACGCCACAGGTGCCGTGATTGAGAATCCCATAGGAGTAATAGGATTGCCCCTGCAGGAAATAGGCTAAATCGATAGTGTGTCGCGAGACCGAGTGCGACAACCACGCCGGTTGCGACCCATAAAACCATCGCGTTACTTGCGCGTGCCCGGGTGAAGAAACCGATGGCCACAACACCAAAAAAGACGAGGGGCACATCGGGGACGGCGAGAAGGCCTAGAGAGCTGGCTAGAGGCAGGCACAGAGACAACAAAGCCGCCTCACGGGCCTCATTCTTGCCGACTAACGGTAACGCCGTCCAATAGAGCGCGGCAGGCAGGCTGCAGCCCATGAGGAAGAAGGCTAAGCGCACTGCGAAGGGAGAATCTCCTAAAGCCGCTGTTCCCAATCCTGCGAACAAAGCACTCATAAAGGGGAGGTCGCTATAGGCGAGCGCGGGGCGTGTCGACTCTAACCAGTAAAAAATCTCGTCGCTGTAGAGCTCCAGACGAACTGCGAAAAGCGCTTTTACTGCGATTATCAAGCCTGCTAGTGGCCAAAGCCAGCGGCTCGCGAGTCGCTGCAGCAAGTCTTGGTGTGAAGTGGTTTGTGAGTGGGTCACGGCGCTCTCTTGTCTTCGTGCTTCTCTTCGGGCTTGGGCTTGGCCTTTGATTTGGTCTTAAATTCGGTCTTATATTCGGTCCTAGACTCGGTCTTAGATTGAGCCTCAATCTCGGGTAGCAAACGAAGTTTGTGTGTCGATGAATACCTTCAGGTTGTTAAAGTTGCTTCACCGGAATCAACTCGGGCGGAAGCGCGCGTGCGCCCAGCTTTTGTAATTGTCCGATAAATAGCCCCATTGCAATCAGCGCTGTGAGTATCCATAGGCTTGAAAATGCAGGGTGAGCGGCAAACGTTCCGAGTTGAT
This sequence comes from Pseudomonadales bacterium, assembly GCA_023254735.1. Classification (GTDB taxonomy): domain Bacteria; phylum Pseudomonadota; class Gammaproteobacteria; order Pseudomonadales; family Pseudohongiellaceae; genus UBA9145. The sequence goes on from JALRKV010000085.1 coordinate 3,636, forward strand.
AGAGACAGGTAGCCACGGCGTAGGCAAGGCCCGTACTCCAACTAAAGACAAGTAGCATATAACGCCAGCCTGCTTCTTTTGCTACCGCGCCGAGCACTGCCACGCAGGGCGCGTAGAGAAGAACGAAAACCAAATAACAGAAAGCCGCGAATGCGCTGGGAAATAACGTAGCCATATTAGTAAGGGTGGCAGTCTTAACCTCTTGTGTCTGAGCGACCGTATCGAGATCACTTACATCACCAATAGAAATACCCAGCGGATCGGCCAAGGTATTCCGCAGAGCGATTAGCTCATCGCCAACTGAGGTGAACGCTGAGGATAGGGCGGCGCTGAGGTCAGGGGCTGACACGGTATCGCTTGATGTCTCGGGGCTATACAGTGCATCCAATGTGCCGACGATAGCTTCTTTCGCGAACATGCCTGTAAAAAGGCCAACAGTGGCCGGCCAGTTTGCTTCGCCTATACCCATCGGCGTAAAGACGAGAGTTATCGATTTGCCGATTACGCTGAGCAGCGAACGCTCGCTATCTTCGTTGCCGAAGCTGAAATCACTGCCGATCGAATTGAGAAAACTCAAAGCCACGACTACGGCGACGATGGTCCTCCCAGCGCGTACTATAAATCCGCGTAGTCTGAACCAAGTAGTAATCACGATGTTTCGGAATATAGGCAAATGGTAGGCGGGCATTTCTTGAAAAGAGGGACTGATTTCCTCAGAAAAGAGCTGGCGCCGGAAAACCCAGCCGGTGAAAACGGCGAGGCTTACACCGAGAAAATAGAGGCCAAATACGATGTTTTGCCCGTTGCTCGGGAAAAAGGCTGCAGCGAAAAGTGCGTAAACGGTGAGCCTCGCGCCGCAGCTCATAAACGGTGCCATCGCAATAGTCATTAATCGATCACCGTCTCTCGAAAGCGTCCGCGTTGCCATGACCGCGGGGACATTGCAGCCGAATCCGACGATGAGGGGGACGAATGCTGTGCCAGGCAATCCGATGCTGGCCATTAGCCGATCGACTACAAATGCCGCGCGAGCTAGATACCCCGAATCCTCCAAGAACGAGAGGCACAAGTAGAGAAAGCCAATAACCGGAATAAACGTGGCGACGAGTGTTATGCCTCCGCCGAGTCCATCTGCGAGGAGGGTGCTAAGCATCGCAGGGGCACCGATTGAAGTAAGTAACCATCGGCTGCCGTCGACAAGCACGGCTGCGAATAGGATGTCGAAAAAATCGATAAACACGGCGCCTAGGTTTACTGCGATAGCAAACATGAGATACATCATGAGTAGAAACAGCGGGAAGCCCAGCCAGCGGTTTAGAACGATTGCGTCCAGGCGTTCGGATACGCTATCGGCGCCTCGGCTTACCTCGACTACCCCATCAATAAGCTGTCTTGACTTTGAATATTGCCTCACTAGCGCATCTTCTTCCTCTTGATCGCTATACTTAGGCGTCAGAGTCACCGCAGCTTCCGCGTTGGGCGCCTCATTAAGCGCGAGAAGCAGTGCTTCAATGCCGATGCGCCGTGCGGCTACCATGTCGATTACCGGAACACCGAGGCGAGCAGAGAGTTCGCGAGTGTTAACGATCAAACCCTGTTGCGCAGCCACATCAAGCATGTTGGCAACAATGAGAATAGGGAGGCCTAGTTCGAGAAGTTGCTGGGTGAGTACTAAGCTGCGTTCAATGTTGCTCGCATCGATAACATTGATGACGAGATCGATTTCGCCATTACGCAAATACTCTTGGGCAATTTTTTCATCGAGCGCTTTGAAATCCTCGCTCAGCGAGTAAACGCCCGGCAGGTCAACCAACTCATAGTCGTGCAGCGCTGATGAGAAGAAGCCGAACTTCTTCTCCACAGTGACGCCCGGCCAGTTACCGACTTTTTGGCGACCGCCCGTGAGAAGGTTGAATAGCGTCGTTTTTCCGCAGTTTGGGTTCCCAAGAAGGGCGACTTTTTTCATTTTACTCTAGCCAGCGGTATCGCTTGAAATGATGGATCTGAGCGCTAGTCATGGCTGTGCGGCGACGACTGCAAGTGAATCATTGAGGCCTCTCGACGGCGCATACTAACCGAGCTGCCGCCGACCCGTACTTGTATCGGATCGCCAAATGGCGCGACCCGTAGTTTCGTTATTCTCGCGCCGGGCACGAAGCCGAGTGCGTAGAGTCTGCGTTTCAGTTCGGGAGCATCTCCCGATACGTGATCGATAGTACGCGACTCGCCCAGCGGAAGCGCAGAGAGACTCTGAGAGGTATCGCCTGTGGCTGTCTGTGTTGATCCTGCACACGGCGTCAAGGGTGGCTGCGGCCCTAAGTCCTCTAAGGGTGGTTCTGTGTGATTTTTGGTCATAGCAAAGCCGGGTGATCCCCGCTGTGTGCGAGCGCTTCAAGGAGCCGCAATTACACCCCATCGCGCCCCTTGATTAAAGTAGCAAGTGCAAATACATTTGACAATCATTCTCATTTGCATCTAGAATTTGGTCACTCCATGAGGATCAACCGCGATGTACGTGTGTATTTGCCGCCAAGTAACTGATAATCAAATCCGCGAAACTTGTAAAAGTGGTTGCGGTAGCTTTAACGATCTCCGCGCACAGCTTGGCGTTGCAAGCGAGTGCGGCCGCTGTAGCAAGCTTGCACGCAGCATTGTTAAAGAGTTCGGGCGGGCCTCTGTGCCTGCGCAGCCAGCTTAGATTTCTCCTTCCGCTCATACCCTCCGTTTCTTTCGATATTTTTGAAACACTCGCTGTTCTCAGCGGTGTTAGCAAGCGCGCAGAGCGTTCAGCTTGACATTCTTCGGCACAAATTAGACCCTCACGGTCATCATTTATTCAAATAATTCTGCCAGACTTCGAGACCCAACCCAGTCTCTAACTTGGTATGTGAGATATTTCGGCTAATAGTTATCAACACGCTAAACGCAGAGACATAGGAGCAGTTATGAAATCTGATGCGACAGTACTTAAACACCTCAACAAAGCGCTAGGGAATGAACTGGTCGCCATCAATCAGTATTTTTTACATTCGCGTATGTTCCAGGATTGGGGCCTGAACAAGCTGGCGGAAAAAGAGTACGACGAGTCGATAGATGAAATGAAACATGCCGATCAGTTGATCCAGCGGATTTTGTTTCTAGAGGGCCTGCCGAATCTACAGTCGCTCGGTAAATTATTGATTGGCGAAAATACCCGCGAGATGCTCGAGTGTGATTTGCAACTCGAAATGATAGCCTGCCCCGACTTGAGAGCAGGGATCGCTTACTGTGAATCTGTGCAAGACTTCGCGACGCGAGACTTACTTAACTCGATCCTCGTTAGCGAAGAAGAGCATGTCGATTGGTTGGAGTCGCAGCTAGGGCTTATTGATCGCGTGGGTATTGAAAATTATCAGCAGTCGATGATCTAGTTCATTCGTCAGAAGCTCGCGAAAATTCAGCCATTTTCGAGGTTAGATTACTTTGCCTAGCGCTATTCATTCACCCCTACAGGCATGCATTGACCTCGGTTCAAACAGCTTTCATTTACTCATTGCCCAGTGGGCGCCCGAGCGCATAGAAGTCGTCGAGCGATGCAGCGAAAGGGTGCAGCTAGGAGAGGGGGTGCGGGCGAGCGGCGCGATCTCTCCTGCCGCCTTTGAGCGCGGATTGGAGTGCCTCAAGCGCTTCGATGAAATACTTTCACGCTACCCCATCGAGCGCTATTGGGCTCTTGGAACCAATACCTTTCGCGTTGCGGGGAATGCGCAGGAGTTCATCAAAGCGGCGGATAGTCTTGGCATCCACATTTCACCTATTACGGGGACTCAGGAAGCAGTCTTAATTTATGCTGGGGTGCTCAGTGGTCTTCCCAAAAATCACGCCCGACGTTTAGTGATCGACATCGGGGGCGGGAGCACCGAGGTTGTCGTCGGACATGGA
>JALRKV010000094.1 GCA_023254735.1 Pseudomonadales bacterium
TAAATAGCCGGCAAGATCAACAACAGGATAAGAGAGCAGTACCGCAACGACGAAAAGCACAGAGACCGCGGCCGAACTGAGCATAGATGATCCACGACTCTGCGGAACCGGATTGTTCGCTGCATGGACAGGGTCCGACGTCGCCGGCCTCGACAAAACCCAGATCAGCACCGGCACAAACGCGAGTGCGGCAAACTGGGTGACCATCTGCAACCGGTTGGTACCCCAGGCGACGCCCAGACTGGTCGGTGTTACGTGGAAGAAGAGCTGGTCATTAAATCCTGTGCCCTGGGTATAGAAAGAGACAGCAAGAAGCCAGTTGAGGACAATAACGACAAATCCGAAAGCGCTCAGCCCAACTCGGCCAAGCCAGTGGTTTAACCCGCCTCGAAAGCCGATAAAGGCAAAGAGTCCGGCAAGTATCAAGCTAGAGGCGATCCACAGTGGGCTAGCGCCCATCCCAAGCACTGACCACAGAGCAGGCCAAGTAAATGCGAGCAGCCACAGCGCATGGGTTCTGTAGCGCATAAGCATGCGCTCCCTCACGCCTCTTTCTCTCTTTGCTGATTCATTAGATGCCTGTAACTACGTTGTAATCAAATAGAAAAACTAAATTCATGAAACTGTCACATTCATAACAGCAAAAATTGCAAGTCAATGCAAATGGTTAACACTCTGGTACACCCTTTATAAGAGACACCCTATTTTGACACGCCCTGTTAAAAGAAAGGCAGTTAAGGTATTTTCATTCAACCGATATCGAATTAAGGGGCTATTTGAGATTTCGATGTTGGGGATTCGATGGTGAAGCAAGCTAGCGATAAGAAGAATGACTCCTAAACGCCAAATGTGCGCACAGTGCGCCAGACACCTGACTACCTGCTACTGCCAGCTGATCGAGACAAAGACTAATGCGTGGCCTGTCTGCATTATACAGCACGTCAAAGAGACTACTCACGCCAAGGGCACAGCACGAATCGCGCAGCTCTCACTCAGTAATATCAAGACAATACAGTTAGCGGACCGAGACCCATTTGTACCGCCTGAGAAGGCGAATGATTATTGGCAGCGCCCGGCCTTGATCTATCCAAACACCGAAAACAACGATGTCCTGGAACTCCTTGGCACCGAGCCCAGACCCCTCATTTTCTTGGACGGCACTTGGCGAAAAAGTAAAGCCATGCTATTGAATTCACCTTATCTTCGATCGCTTCCAAGATACAGTTTTTCCCCAGAACGTCCGTCTAGTTACCGAATTAGAAAAGCGTCGTCACCCGATTATCTCTCAACGCTAGAATCCATTGTGTCGGTCTTAGAGACCCTAGAAGGCCGAGAGAACAATTACGCTCAGATGTTAGAAGTCATGGATTGGATGGTAGATAGGCAGCTTGGATTCATCGAAACGAAGAACGCCGACTGACACATAATCGACAGGGTTCGCGTTGAGATGATATTTGTGAGCCAAAGAGTCTTTGGGCTCGGAAGTTGGCCCGTGCTACCCTCTCTGCCAGCTTTATTAGATTTAATGAAAATGACAAGCTAGCTCAGAGTCTATTTGGAAAACGACTGTCGAAGCCGCAATAGAGAGGAAAGCCGCAATGAATCCGAGCACTAAAATAAACCCCTTTTTGGCTCTGCTGTTTCACCTATTTCTCGTCAGCTCATTCCTAGCCAGCCCCTCGGCGCTGGCTCAACTCTATTCCGCCGATAAGGGCCGGGTCATCTATGGCCATCACCATATTAATACGCAAAATCTCGATGCGCATAAGCGCTTCTGGCTAGAAGGTCTCGGTGGTGAGACTCGTGAACTCGGTGAGACGGGGCGCGAAGTGATCGCATTTCCTGATGTCCTCGTGTTCCTCACGGAGGCCTCACCGACGAGCGGCACACGAGGCACGATTGTCAATCATGTGGGCTTCGAGACGACCGACATCTACGCCGACGTGGCGCGACTCCAAGCCCTTGGCTACGCCATGATTACTCGAGAAGAACTGCCAGAGACCTACGAGGTCATCGATGGCATCGGTCAGCGCGTCGCCGGCAACACTATCGCCTACGTACTCGGTCCCGATGACATTAAAGTCGAACTTATCGAGAACAAAGAGATCGAATACAACATTCAAATGCATCACATCCACTGGGCATCCGAGGCCGGCGAAGAAATGCGCGCGTGGTATGCCGAACACCTCGGAGCGATCAGTGGCCTGCGTATCGGACAGCCAGCTGGACAGCTTCCCAATGTTAATCTAACCTTTGGCCCCAGCGAAACACGCCTCGCGCGGACACAGGGCACAGTGCTCGACCATATCGGATTTGAGGTCAACGATCTAAAAGCACTTTGCGAGGAACTCGAAGCAAAAGGCATTGTATTTGATCGGCCGTATGCGGAAATTCCCGCGCTTGGATTAGCAATCGCATTTTTTACCGACCCGTGGGGAACTTATGTAGAACTGACCGAGGGGCTAGATTCTATCTAGCACTTTAGAAGGAGCGTTAGGCCTCGTAATTTCGGGCTGCTTAAAATCTGCTGCATTATGCTAATCAGTTAATAATAAAACCAAGGAATGACCATGACACAAACTGAACAAAGCCTGCGAGAAGATCTCGCTGCCATGTATCGAATTTTTGATTATCTGGGATGGGGCGAGCTTATATTCAATCACATTACGGTAAAACTCCCAGGCGACGAGGGCCACTTCCTCATTAACCCTTATGGGCTGCATTACAGCGAAGTCTGTGCGTCTAATTTAGTTAAAGTCGACATTGAGGGAAATATCGTTGAGGAAACCGAGCATTTCGTCAATCCAGCGGGCATGCTGATTCACAGCTGCATACACGCCGCGAGACACGACATAACCTGCATCGCGCATACGCACACCACCGCAGGCATGACCGTCGCATGCCAAGAAGGCGGCCTGCGTCCGAACAATTTCTATTCTGCCCTACTCCACAATCGAATCGTCTATCATGATTTCGAAGGCCTCACAGTCGATGAGAATGAAAAGGTGAGACTGGTAGAGCATCTAGGCGATAAAGCGACGATGATGATTCTAAGAAATCACGGCCTGCTAGCAGGTGGAAGGACCATTGCCGAAGCATTCGTAAATCTGTGGCTTATGGAGCGCTCGTGCCAGATTCAGACATCGGTCGATCAGAGCGGAGTTAAGCAAATCCCCATTAGCGATGACATTCTCAATCGCAGCGCGAAGCTACTCGCAGTACAAAATATGGGTCAGCCGGCAGGGTCGCTTGAATTCGGCGCGATGAAACGCGTTATCGAGAAGAAAGACCCTTCTTACAAGCTTTAACCTTAACTCGCCATTTCAGCGCTGCGGGCTGAGCGAACGCCTCAGCGCTTCAATGAGTGCATCAGTATGGTCCTGATCTTCATCACCAGTGGCATTGAGCGCATTGCCGTGGGTTGCAATGACCGCGTCACGAGTTGGGTCTATAAATATGCGCTGCTGAAAAATACCACGGGCACTGAATGCGCCTTCGTCATATAGCCACCATAAATAGCCGTAATTCTCCGATCCCTGGGACGGTGTAACTGAATCGCGTATCCAGTTTGTCGGCACAACTCTCTCACCGCTCGGTAGAACACCATCGGCGAGGACAAAGCGGCCAATACGAGCGTAATCGCGCAAAGTCGCATTAATACAGCAGCCTCCGGTTTCCACTCCACCTACGCTGGAGAGCAACCAATACGCATCGTGTTCCATACCGAACGGTTGCCAGATCTTATTCTGCAAGTAACGCGAGGCATTGTTGCCTATCGCAGCACGCAGCAGCTCGCCAACCAGATTGGTTTCACCCGTATTGTAGTTAAAACGAGTGCCAGGCTGAGCCTCGCGGGGGAGCGTGTTCAGATACTGAGTGAGCTCAATCCCATTTGCCGCGCCTGCCTGAGCGACGTCCGATTCAGGATCGGCATAGTCTTCATTCCAGGCGACGCCCGAGGCCATGTGTAAGATGTCGCGAATACGCACTCCATCGTAGGCTGAACCTTTTAGCCGCGGGATATAGTCGGTGACTAGCTCGTCAACACTGCCGATGAAACCGTCATGGATCGCAGCGCCAATCAAAAGGGATGTCACCGATTTGGTCACAGAGAAGGTAATCCAACGCGTTTCAGGCGTGTTGCCCGCGCCGTAGCGTTCGAGCAATATCTCATCGCCTTGCAACACGATAAGGCCTCGAGCAGCGGGACGCTTGAAATAATCATCTAACGAAAAGGCCTCTCCGTTGACCTCGTACTCAAAGTCGCTCCAGTCTTTCAACTTCGGCACCAAGGGATGCGGAGTCTCGCTCGCGACCACGGTGCGCGTGTCTGAAAGCGTCTGCACATTGCCAAAGGCTTGCTGTCTAAGCGCTTGCGTCATAAACAGCAAGCTTTCTGCACCTGCGAGCGGGATGTCGGATTCCTGCGCCGGGGAGATTTGCGAGGTGACTAGAAAAAACGCGGTGAATAGAATCCCTGCGATACTCGCGCCCACCGAGGCTGAGTGTTGAGATGAGTCATACGGGGGAGTAACGAACTGGAAAGAATCAAACATAGTGAGCAGGCCTTTTTTTAATTATTGCTGTGCGTCTAGAATAGCGCCGGTAAGCTCCGCAAGCTAGAGCCAACGCAGAACTGCAAAGATTCCCGCAGTGGCATAGAAGAACTGCAAAAGCAACATGCCGAAGTGCGTGCATAGGAATGCCCATGCAGCTATCGCAAGCGCTGATATGAATAAATAGTAAAGCGAAGCCGATGACTTCGTTATCGGTGTTTGATGCAACCCGCATTGAGTAAGCAATAGCGGTTAGCACTCCGAATCACTCTAGAGACTTGTGTAGTATGCCGTATTCTTCTGTTTTGTCTGCGGTTAGTTCCACAATAAACAGGACACCTGTACACGCTCCAGATCTTTTGATGCCATTGCGTAGCTAGACCACAAGAATTCGAGCTACTCTACTCTTTCGATAGTGTTCATCGCTTCATATAAATGATCTTTATTCAGTTCTTTCATCCGATTCTTTACAGAATCGTAATCCTCTTTCTCCCGATTCTGACTGAGCTTGCTCTTTGCGACAATGCTTTCTATTTTGAACTCGAAAGCGACGATGCCGTCTAGCATCATTTCCATATAGTCTTTTGGCGCGTCACTCATCTTCCAAGCGTTATTAGAAG
>JALRKV010000016.1 GCA_023254735.1 Pseudomonadales bacterium
GATCCAGAGCATTACCGAATAGTCACGTTCGATCAGCGGGGCTGCGGTCGCTCTACTCCACACGGCGAGCTCGCCGACAACACAACGCAAGCCTTGATCGCCGACATCGAGGCGATACGGGAATTTCTAGGCGTTGAGAAATGGGTTCTTTTTGGTGGCTCTTGGGGTTCAACGCTAAGTTTGCTCTATGCTCAAGCGTATCCAACACGTGTGCAGGCGATGATTCTTCGAGGCATTTTTCTTTGCCGACAACGTGATTTGGATTGGCTTTATAAAGAGGGAGCTTCGCGAGTCTTTCCCGATGCATGGGATACCTTCGTAAATCACGTTCCGCAGGACGAGCGCGGTGATTTGCTCGAGGCCTACAATCGACGGCTGCTCGGTGGAGATGAGCTTGCGCGCATGTCGGCAGCAAAACATTGGTCGGCTTGGGAGGCAAATTGTTCCAAGCTGCGACCGAGTGCCGAAACACTTTCTAAATTTACGAAGCCGCATAATGCAATCGCGCTAGCACGTATCGAAACACACTATTTTTTGAATAAAGGGTTCGTAAGCGAGAATCAGATTCTGCGGAATATGGTTCCTATTCAGAATATCCCCGCGGTCCTCGTCCACGGCCGCTACGACATGGTTTGCCCATTAGACAACGCAACAGAATTACACAAGCATTGGCCAACGTCGGAGCTCCAGATCGTCCGAGAATCTGGCCACTCTGCGTCGGAGCCGGGCACTATTGATGCGCTCGTGCGTGCGACTCAAGCTATGGTCAAACGCCTTAACGATGCGAGTTAAGCCATGATTGCCAGAGTGATTTGCCGAGCATGATCTGTTTGATTCAAAGGGTTCGTTCGAGTCAGTTGCATATCGAGGGGGCGCTGCATGCCGAAATCGGTCAGGGTCTGCTTGCACTCGTCGGTATCGAGAAAGAGGATACCGAGGTTACCCTCGCTAGAATGCTCGATAAACTTTACGCCTATCGAGTATTCTCGGACAGCGAAGGCAAGATGAATTTGAGTGTTAAGGACATCGACGGAGGGGTCTTGCTGGTTTCGCAGTTTACCTTGGCGGCAGATACTCAAAAGGGATTGAGACCGGGGTTTTCGAGTGCGATGCCGCCCGCGCTAGCGCAGCCGCTATTTGAGACAATGGTGAGTCTGGCGCGACAGCGTCATAGCAAAACCGAGAGCGGCCTATTTGGTGCCGACATGCAGATTTCTCTGCTCAACGATGGGCCTGTCACGTTTATACTTCGCGCTTAGGTTTTAACTTCGCGTCTGCGCGCTAGCCGGCCAGCCAGAACTCCCACCTCGAAGAGTCCCCACATTGGAATCGCGAGCATTGACTGCGTGAAGGGATCGGGTGGCGTGATTAGCATCGCCACAACGAAACAGCCAACGATGATATACGGACGTTTCGAAGCAAGGTCTTCGGGCTCCATTATGCCTGCCCAAATCAGCAAAAACACCGCGACAGGTATTTCGAACGTTATACCGAATGCCAAAAAAATAGTCAGCGCGAAGCTTAGGAAACTATTGATGTCCGGTGCCACTTGGATGCCTTCGGGCGCCACCGCAACAAAAAATGCAAAGACGACGCCGAAGAGCAGATAGCGTGCAAAAGCTATGCCGCCGTAGAAAAGGACAACGCTAGAAATAAACAGGGGTATGGCGATTGCCTTCTCATTTTTATAGAGCCCCGGAGCAATGAATGACCAGAGCTGAAAGAGGATATAGGGGGCGGCTAGCAAGAACGCCACATAGAACGTAAGTTTAAACGGCGCGAAAAACGGCGACGTCGGATCGATCGCGATCATGCTCGTGTTTTCGGGCAGCGCGCTGACGAGGGGCTCGGCGACATAGCTGTAGATATCGGCCGAGAAGGCGAATAGCGCGACAAAGCAGATGACCACGGCAGCTAGGCATTTAAGCAGCCGGTCGCGGAGTTCGACCAAGTGATCGATTAGGGTGAGTTCCTGTGCCTGCTCTGCTGACGACATCGTTTACTCCGCCTGATCGCGAGCGGTTGGCGACTCTTGAGTTTGCGCGAGCTTAGGATTCACCCCCTTGCCATAGCTTGGTTTTTTACGAGGGCTTGCAGTCGCCGCCGGCGTTTCCTCGTTTTCCTGCTGGGTGTCGCCATCGGTGTTCGATTGAACTTGGGCGGTCGAGGTCATGCCGGGCGCAGTCGATTTTTCCGATGCTATTGAATTTCGTTCCAGATCATTGACCAGCTGCGACTCGGTTGCGCTCGATGCGCCGGGGTCGAAAGTGGTACTGGTGACAAGCGAGTCGACAGAGACTTTCGTCTCATCTGCGATCTTTTTGACATGGGCTTTTGCCTGCTCTATTTCCTCGAGCACCGCCTCATTATGGAGCTGACGTTTAATCTCATCGGTGTTGAGCTCGCGCTCGATTTCTGATTTCACCTTGTTGTAGCTGCGGCGGAAGCGGCCAAGCCATAGGCTCCCCGTACGCACGGCGCCCGGCAATTTGTCTGGGCCGATGACAAGCAGCGCCACGACAAAGACAAGCATGAGTTCCATAGGTGAAATATTAAACATCGTTGAGTGCCAAGAAGCCTAGCAAGCATGTAAAGATGCACGACGACTGTCGTGCAGCGGGGTAATGCTTCCAGCGCGGTGACTAATCACGTCGCTGGTCAGTAAATCGCTATTTGGTGTCTTCTTTGGTCTCGTCTGCAGCGACTTTTTCCTGAACGGCAGGAGGCTGTTCATCATCATCCTTGACAGCTTTCTTGAATCCTTTGAGCGCTCCGCCAAGATCACTTCCCAGGCTCGCGATCTTTTTCGTGCCAAAAAGGAGTATTACGATAAGCAATACGATGACTAATTGCATTGGTCCGATGGCCATGTTGTTCTCCTCAGGGGCGGTCGCTACTCAGCTCTTAAGCCAGAGTCTAGTGGAGGCCAAGAGCGATAAAGCGAGCTACCCAGGTTTAGATGTTCGGGAGGCCTTTTCGGCCAGTCCCGATAGTGTAAAGCGTTTCCTCAACTCCTCCAACACCTCATCGTGGCTTAGGCCGAGATGACTTAGCATGACGAGTGAGTGAAACCACAGGTCTGCAGTTTCGCAGACGAGGTCTTTTTTAAGCGCTGGCGACTCGCGGTCTGCACCTAAATCCTTGGCTGCAAGGATTGTCTCCGTTGCCTCTTCACCGACTTTTTCCAAAATTTTGTTGAGGCCTTTATGGTGCAGGCTCGACACATAAGAGCTCTCTGGGCTGGCTTGCTTGCGCTGTTCGAGTGTTTCAGCCAACTGATCTAATACATCGCTCATACACAATTCCGGCTATTTCTTGTACATCTGTTGTGGGTCTTTCAGGATGGGCTCGACAGTTTGCCATGCGTCGCCCTCCAAACGCCGATAGAAGCAGCTCCGGCGACCAGTGTGACAGGCAATATCGCCAAGCTGTTCCACGCGATAACATAGCACGTCTGCATCGCAGTCGAGACGCATTTCGACTAGGCGCTGAACATTGCCAGACTCTTCGCCTTTACGCCAGAGTTTGCCGCGCGATCGCGACCAATAGACTGCGCGACCTTCCGCCGCCGTTGCCGCAACTGCCTCGGCATTCGCCCACGCGACCATCAGCAGTTCGCCGGTCTCGGCGTCTTGCGTAACGATGGGAATAAGCCCATCGGGGCCAAAGCGGATCTGATCGATAAACGGAGCCATGGCGCTAGTATCCTCTGTCAGCGTCTAAAACACAAAAACGCGACCACAAGGACGGCGCCGAGTAACGGTAACGAAGGCGCGGTCGATACTGCCTCGCGAGCGGCGGGGCTAGTGCTCGCAAGAGCGGCCGCTGCAATCAGCGCAGCGAGCAGGCGATCACTACGACGCGCTTGCGCGCGACGCAACGCATCTTTCTCCTGTTGCTCGCGCAGAGTCGAGTTTATTGCCGCCAGCTGCTTTCCCTGTGAGCCGGCGCTGGCGAGAAGCTGAGGTAAGTTGGGTAACTCCTCGAGTAACTCTGGCAGATTGTCTTTTAATCTGCGTAGAAGTGTCATTGGACTGAGACGCTTGGCGTTCCATCGCTCCAAAAAGGGTAGGGCAGTCTGCCAGAGGTCTAGCTGTGGATACAGCTGGCGGCCGAGCCCTTCGACATTGAGCAGCGTCTTCTGCAGCAATACCAGAGAAGGCTGCACCTGCATGTCGAAGCGGCCCGCGGTCGCAAAAAGCTGCACAAGGATCTGGCCGAAACTTATTTCACTCAGGGGCTTTTCAAAAATCGGTTCGCACACTGAGCGGATGGCGGACTCGAATTCGTGAACGCGGGTTGTCGGCGGCACCCAGCCACAGGCAACATGTAACTCGGCGACGCGGCGATAGTCTTGCTTAAAGATCGCGAGCAAATTTTTCGCCAGATAGTCTTGGTCACTGTCGGTGAGCGAGCCGATAATCGCGCAATCAATCGCAATATACTTGGGTATCGAGGTATTGGTTTTAGCTACAAAAATATTGCCGGGGTGCATATCGGCATGGAAAAAATTATGCTCGAAAACCTGCGTAAAAAAGATGTTTACACCCGTCTCTGCTAGATGCTTTAGATTAATGCCTCGCGCATTCAGATCGTCGATGTTCGCGACAGGAATGCCGTCGATTCGCTCCATCACCAAGAGTCTAGAGCGCGTGTATTCCCAATAGATTTTTGGCACGTAAAGCTCTGTCGAACCGTCGAAATTGCGCCTAAGCTGGGTGGTGTTCGCGGCTTCGGATTGGAGGTTCAGCTCGTCGAGAATAATTTTTTCATAGTCTGCGATAACCTCGATTGGACGCAGGCGCCGACCAAGCTGTGAGGCGCCTTCGATAAGACTTGCCAGACGTTTCAGCAAGCGGATATCGGCCTTAACTACGTCCTCGATGCCAGGCCTTACAACTTTTATGATCACATCACTGCCGTCCAGCAGTGACGCGCCGTATACCTGTGCAATTGAGGCCGATGCGAGAGGCTCGCTATCGATGCTTTTGAAGAACTCCTCGGCGGGGGCGCCGAGAGCGGCTGCGACAACAGTCTCGATGGGGGGCATGGGGAACGGCGGCACATTATCCTGCAGCGCCTGCAGTTCATCGGCGAGCTCGGGATCAAGAAAGTCGCGGCGAGTGGACACTAGCTGTCCAAGCTTAATGTAAATGGGCCCCAGTTCCTCAAGTGCCAGTCGCAACCGCATGTTGCGGTCACCGCTGCGCTGACTAGAAAACAGACCAAGCAAGCGGTAGGGGAGTAGCGCAATTTTGCACATTGCGCGCGAGCGACTCGCGGGCAAAAAGTCCTCTAGACCGTATTTCGCGGCGACACTGAGTATCTTATGTAGGCGAGTGATTGAGGACACGATGGCTTCGCGCCTTGGCGCTGTCTTTGTGATTTAAAAAGCAAAATCAGAGTGAATGGGTTGAGAGCGCGTAAAGATAGCACCGAAGAGAGGTGCGAACAATTGGGGTGATCGAGCGCTCAATGTCGAATGGGTGTTGCTATGCGCCCTCAGCCGAGCGAATCCGCGCCTCGAGTCTATCGATGCGCAGGCGCAGAGCGTCTATTCCATCCCGTAATTCTCGCACTTCAAAACGGGCAGGAACGAGCTTCGCCTCTTCGACGAGGTAGTCATCGACCGTGTCGGTCAGTGCGGTGCGGGTTTCCTGTCCCCAGTCGTTCGCCTCTTTGCGAATTCGGTCAATTTCGTTACTCGCAACATTTCCTATAAATGGCGCGAGGTAATCACCCCACCGCAGGTCGAGGCTGGAGATAAAATGGTAAAGCGCCTGAATTAAATTCGCATCGCCACTTACGGTCAGCGCAGGGTTTGACAGAGCGCGTCGGTGCGCGGGCTGGAGGAGCAGGTCAATGAGTGCCGAGGCGCTGCCCCTTAGCACCGCATCAGGGGTTTGTATCAGTGCGCTACTGCTCGCGAGATTGAGTTTTATGGTTTGGCCGCGAAACACGGCGCAGACGCTCGCACTGCTGACTGCGCTATCTGAGGAGAGATCGGTGCTTGATCCGGGCTTCGAGCTAGCCGCAGAGCGCGTAGCGAAATCGACTACGACTTCAATGCATTTGCCATCGAACGCTTCCACTCGTCGGGCAGTGTGGGGGTCGTGCGCGATAAGCCTATTTAATACAAGCTCGAGGGGCGAAAGGGCGAGGGTACCGATCAGGCTCATGGCGTTTGAAGCGGCTTACGCCGCTTTGAACCCGACGTGAATAGCGCAGACGCCGTTCATCAAATTATGGTATTTGCAATCGACGAGGCCTGCCTCCTGCATCATTGCGAGCAGAGTCTCTTGATCGGGATGCATGCGAATAGATTCGACGAGGTATTGATAGCTGGCGGAATCATTGGCGATTACTTTGCCCGCGAGAGGCCAAAGCTTCGAAAACGCATCATAGCCTTTGCGCACGATTTCATTCTGGGGTTTGGAGAATTCGAGGACCAGCACACGGCCGCCGGGTTTGAGCACTCTGAGCATTGAGCGCAGTGCGGCGTCTTTGTCTGTGACATTGCGAAGGCCGTAAGCGATGGTAATGCAGTCAAAGGTGTCGTCTGCAAACGGGAGCGCCTCGGCATTGACCTGCGCGACGTCGACATTGTAGTTCGCGCCTTTGTCGATAATTCGGTCACGGCCCACAGCGAGCATGGCCTCATTGATATCGGCGAGCACTACCTGCCCCTCAGCGCCAACGATCGGCGAGAAGCGCAGGCTGAAATCGCCTGTACCGCCGGCGAGGTCTAACACCCTGTGCCCTTTACGGAGCCCACTGAGTTCGATTGTGAAACGCTTCATCAGGCGATGCGTGCCGAGCGACATCAAGTCATTCATGATGTCGTAGCGCTGAGCGACTGAGCGGAATACTTGCCCGACGCGCTGCTCTTTCTCGGCAACGGGCACGGTCTCGTAACCGAAGTGGGTGGTTTCAGATGCCGAGTTATTCTCGTTCATGGGCGTCTCTTTTCTCGTGGCGAATAGTAGTGACCTGCTCGATCAATGCGAGCATTCTAAACCTTTCGCGGGTGGTAATCATCCGCTAGTCATCTGCTACGGGGAAGGGATGAACTTGATTACCTGAGTGTCGGCGGGCAAAGGCTCGCGACTTGCGCCCGCAGCGTCGATGCGCGCGGCGTAGTCTGCCCAGCGGGCGGCCTGATTGGTAGCTAGATCGAAGAGCGTCTCCCAGCTGAAAATTCCCGAATTGTGTCCATCGTCGAACGTGGGCCTGATGGCGTAATTCCCTACCGCCTCGATGGCGCTTATCCCGACATAGCGTTTACCAACCTGCAAAATTTCTTGGCCCACGCCATGGCCGCGCACTTCAGCGGACGGCGAATACACGCGCAGAAGTTCAGCTTCGAGTTGATAAGTCGTGCCATCGGCGTAGCCAAGCTCGAGAACCTTGGATTTTTTGTGCAATTTTATCGTCGTTGGTGTCACCTTTGCGGTCCTCGTTGCATCTTCGGGTAGGAGCTATGCCACCTTAAATTAGAGGATATAGCGGCTTAGGTCTTCGTCTTTGGCGAGCTCATCTAGCTGTCCTAAGACGAATTCTCGGTCAACCACGACACGTCCCTTGCCGACGGCTAGGTCCGACGCGGCGAAAGAGGTTTCCTCTAATAATCGCTCCATGACGGTGTGCAGGCGACGCGCACCAATATTTTCTGTTCGCTCGTTTACCTGCCAAGCGGTTTCGGCGATAGTGCGGATGCCGTCTTCTGTGAATTCTAGGTCGAGCCCCTCCGTCGCGAAAGGTCCCGCTCTGGCGTAGCGTCGGGCGTGTCGCGGTTGCTGCATCCGTTACGGTTGCAGTGCTGGCAGGCGTGCGTTTTTACAATCAGGATGAGCTGACGGGCTCCGAGCTGGCTCAGCAGGACGCTTCTCC